>JBAZEQ010000195.1:0-5668 GCA_041653855.1 Ignavibacteria bacterium
TAGCATACCATCTTCTGCCTTTTCCGTATAAACCATTGTTTGACATTACTCCGCGGATATCGTCTTCATATTCATATATTCTGCTGTCGTAATCTTCCGTATCAAAGAAAATAAATCTTGTGGAAAACGTTAAACCTGAAAGCGGCATAAATCTCAAATCTGTATAAAATAAATTCCCTTTGTTATTACCACCGTAAAAAGTGTATCTTACAAAAACATAATCATACCTGCTTCGAACTCTGAATCGGTTTGAAATTTCATAGTCGAAACCGACCCTGAAATTCATTTGGTTTCTATTGTCGATTTTCTTTACATCTCTTCCGAATTCATCCGGCACTGTTCTCGACTCTTCTTTGTTTTCGTTTTTGTACCTGAAGTCTATTACAACGTTTTTATTTGCTGACCAAATAATATTTGTAAGGAAATCATTCCCTGCTATAGCGGTTGGGTCGGAGTATGAGCGATATGGAAATTTAAACTGGTCGTAGTAAGCATTAACTTGCAAACCTTTTATCGGGGCGAAAGATAACCCCGAATAAAACCCGGATTCATTTTGCGTGTTACCGTTTTTCTCTCCGAATCCAAATGAATGAACCGGCGAAAAATCTTCGGGATAATTTCTGTACAAAAATACAAGATTTGCTACTTTACCAATAGAAAATCTCAACGCCCCGATACCTGCTATGCTGCCGGATTGTGAGCGGGCAAACTCCCCGTATAAATTTATGTTTTTGTACAGGAAATCATAATCTACACTTAACATATTTGCCTTACCTCCTGAGAAACTGTAGAGCTGTTTTGTATTGTCTTCGCCTACAGGTTTTGAAAATTTTGATGTCCAGTAAGTTACGCCGATTCGGAGATTTTCTTTGTTGTAATATGCCCGACTGCCGAAAAGAAATTCTTTTGCAGAATTTTTTCTATTGTTTTCGGAAATTGTTCTGTGATATCCGTCAAAATAAAAGCTCGAAATCTCATCGAGTGTAGTATCGATAGAAGCATCAAAATAATTATTCGAGTAGAAAAATATAAAATCAAAATATTTATAATTTACATCCACTGCCGCCCCTCTGAAAAATTGTGATTCGTTTACGGAAGAATACCCGCTTATACCGCCCCCTCTTTTTTTAACAGGGTCAACCGCGGCACCCCCTTTTGAAAATCCGAGACCGCTCCACATACCAAGCCCCTGCCCAAAAGTTAAAGAATAATCACCCACTACGGCACTTTTAATGTATTTATAATTTTTTAGTTCTAAATAACCCGAAGAAAAATCGGTTATAGAATTTTCTCCCGGGTCTTTTTCGAGCGTCAGGTTTCCTTTGAACAAATATTTTTCGTTTGTATAAGTAAAATTTAACTGGTTATAAATCTTTGCTTTTGAGCCGGGATAATCACCGCTTAGATAAGCTTCCTTCGTTTGTAAATCCTGCTGGAAACGCGAGCTGTAGCGAAGTTCGAGGTTTTTTATGAGCCTGAATTTTTCCCGTTTGTTTTCTTTTAATGTTTTTTCGGAATCTTCCTCACCCATCTCATAACCTGATTTTCTTACGACAAAATATATTTTTATCATTTCGTATAACTGTTCATTTGTAGCATCTACATTGAGCAATTCACGTTTTGATTTTAGAGGGAAATTTTTATTTCGGTAATCTATTATGTCTTTTGCAAGAATTGAACTGACAAAGGGAATCGTTTCGAGTTCTTCCTGTGTTACCGTATTAAGGTCGAGCGGATTTCTTTCAAGGTCATCGAGGTAATCGAGAAGTTTTGAATCTTCGGAATCTTCAAGGGAACTTTCCAGTAATAACTCTTCGAGATTGCTTTTATTTATCTTATTGGTATCTTCGGATATGCTTAAAGTATCCAAACCTGCAAAAGAGGTTCTGCATATAAAAAGAGCAAAGAAAAAACATATATTTAAATGTTTGCTCAAAAAAAGGATATAGATTTTTTGAAATAAAAAAAGCTACAAAAGTAAATTAATTCTTTTGTAGCTTTATTTCAACGATTATTCTTTTACCTAATCATATTATTATATTCTGAGTAAGGTAAAGGAAAAAAAATCTAATTTCCGACCAGCTTCAGTTTTCTTACTACAAATACTTCTTTGGAAGATAAACTTTGTGTAAAGATAATTATATCCGCATTAGCAGGAACAATACCGTTCATTAAAGTATAATTTATTGATGCATTATATGGAAGAGATATATCGCTTCCTGATTGTCCCGTAACCAAATCCCTTAACACGTTATTAAACCATTTTTCGCCGTTTGAACCGCCCCCATAGTACATTTTACTTTCCACAATTGCAACGTGGAGCTTCAAATCACTTGCGGTGCTTCCCGATATCTGCGAGATGGATATATTTATAGTTCCGTTTTTTGTTGAAGTATCGAAAGTATTTGTGAAAGAAAGGCTTTGTGTTTCGTTTTCAGCTAATGCCAAATTCATGCTGTTTGCCCAGGTTTGTGAATTGAACGACGGCATTCTTAAACCGTTCAATAAACCCCACGGATTAGACTGAACCACGTAATAAAGCTGTCTTGATAGATTTATAGGTTTATTAAAGTTGTAAAACGGGTCGCCCGGGAATATCGATGAATGCAATCTCATTGTAATTACGTTCGTATCGCAACTTGTAATGTTAGCAATTCCGGTATCTATTGCAGCAAGAAATCGGTCTGTCGGAGGACAGTTTACACAATTAACGTTTGTTGATAACTCCACCAACACTTTTCTATTGACTATGACAGATGTGTTTGAAGCTGGATTATTATTGAATTCGCAGGAAGAAAAAATAACTGCGAGAGTTAAAACAAGAAATATTTTTATAAACTTCATTTTAGTTTCCTTTTTTTAAAATTTTGACGATAAAGTTAATCTTAATCCGTTAAACGGGTAAACGTATCTGCAAATACCGTTTGTACATTTCAAACCACCTTTTTCAGAACCATAAGATACGGTCAATATGTTTGTTGGAGAAACTTTATAGGAAACTTCACCCGATGCCCAATTGCTTTTTCCGCTTGGGTCATCCTTGTCAGATGTAAATTCGGTATTAATGGTCATTGTAAGTTCTGGAGATTTAGATAAACTTAATGCAACGAATTGACTCGTATAATCAGGCGTTGTTGAGTGAGAAGTATTGTGTGCCCACTGGTTTTCAAATATAAGTTTTAACGTGTAATCTTTCGTTAACGAATATCTTAGCTCTACAGGTATTGTAGAGTTAAATATTTTTTCGGTTGCAAGCGGGTTTTCATCACTGTAAATTACTTCATTTTGTCTTGAAAAAGCCACTTTTGCATAGAGTTTGTCTGTTGCATAATATTCAATTTCTGAATATACTTCCCAGAATGGAGAGAGTTGCTCTCTCAAAGAAGGAAGAAAATTATTGTATCTGTTTATTCTGTCCCATTTATACTGAAAACCGGTGGTGTCTATATTATTATATTCATAGTGTCTTGAAGCAAGACCGAGATTCAAATTGATGGTCAGCTTATCCGATGGTGCAAATACCATATCGAGTTGGGTTCCTACTTCGTCATTAAAATCAACAACGTGAGGATTTCTGGAAATTAAAGTCGAAGTATGTTCTTTCAAAGCTGTCGGAGGATTCTGGAAAGGCATCATTTTTGTTGGTCTTGTCCCATCTCTCCTGTCTGGTGTTACGAGATCGAATCTGTAGTTTTTATAATCGAGCGTAATTCCAATTCCCGGTTTTGAATAAGACAGGGAAGAATACATTCCGTTTCCATGTGCTGTCATATTTTGGGGGTACAAAGAATTTGCTTCCGTCGAAACGCGTTTGTGTGCGTACGAATAAAAAAGATTCAAATCTTTGTATTTTAAACTCATATAACCCTCAGGTAAATCCGAAGTAATATTTGTTAAAGTTTTCAAGTCATTACCCATTATTACACCTTTTGCGTAAACATAGTTTAATCCGAAAGTCAGATTTTTTAACGGGGAGATTTCAAAATTTCCGTCTCTAACTTTATATGTTTCTGACCTTTGAAGGTTGAGGAAATCCGTATAACTTATATCACCACCCAAAATCTGGGCTTTGATTTTCACAGGCTTTTTATCGCCGAAAGTCTTTTTGTAAGCAACCCTTAATCCATCGATGCCCGTATCGAATGCAAGACCCCTATCTTCAAAAACATTCATCGTTAATCCTCTTCCGATTATATCCCAATAGTCTCCTATTCTGATGTTTATGTTTTCGCTTAAATTGTTATATTCGAGATATCTTTTTCTGATTCCCTTAAAATTGTTTCCATATTCTATCGGGTCACTGATTTCATATCTCATTCCGAATACAAAATCATTAACCTTTAGTCTGGCGTCACCTATATTTTCGAGATACTCTTTTGAATACTCCGAAATGGTATTGTTTTCTTTTCCGTTACCATACCGGAAAAGATTATTCAACGATGCTTTTACGTCTAACTTCTGTGCCCAGGATACGGATGAAATCGAAACCAGAAACAGAATTATAAATAACTTTTTCATTTAAAATATTTGATTAGTAGATTATGAATTATTTTTGTTCGAGTGCGGTTTTTACTTCGTCTTCGATTTTTTCTTCATCGCCGGTTTTGAACCCGGTATGAATAGATAAAATCTCCTTATTTTTTCCGATAAGCAGGCTATAAGGAATTTCGTCTTTTCCGCTGTATGCTTCGAAAACTCTTTTATCGGTATCGAATACTACCGGAAATGTATAACTCATTGCATTAATATAAGACACTGCTTTTGAAACAGATTTTTGATTGTCCTGATTAATTGCAAGATAAACGAAATCTTTATCTTTATACTTTTCGTAAATTTCGTTTACTCTTTTCATTTCTTCTTTGCATGGGGAACACCACGTTGCCCAGAAAGCTATAAGAACGGGTCCTTTATCGAGAAGTTTGCTTAGCGTTACTTCGTTTCCTTCTAAGTCGAGTAAAGTAAAATCCGAATATGTTTGAGATTTCAAAAACCCTGTTAAGAAAAGCGTAAAGACAAATAAAATTATTACTTTTTTCATATTAGTTTTTTAATTATTAAAACAGATAAAATTAGTTGATAATAACAATCATTTTACAAAATTAATGATTTTTAAATAAAAACACTATAATAAAAGAACAAATTTATATGTATTTTTTATTTTAGTTTTTCCCCCCTCAAAGGGGGAAGTAAAATTTTCACAAGAGTAACCCGAAAAAAAAGGGTTAACTCTATAGAAAAAAACAAAATTGAACATATCTAACACTTTCTAATAATTATAGTCAAAATCGGTTGTTTTTGTTTCAAAAAATACAAGAAAAAGCATTGAACCTTTTCGGGACTTCCGGAAAACAAGAAAACAAGTGAATTTATACAAATTATTGATTTTACAAGTTGTTGATTTTTTTATGGTGTTTTCCTGTTGCAGTTTGTTTTCAAATACGCGAAGCACCACGAAGTATAAAAAAACGAGATTTCAAAGAGCGTACGACATACCATAATAATATTTGGTTATTAAAATTATGTGTAAAGGGGAAAATGAAGTGCGGTCTACCAATAAGAACACATAGGACACGAAGTATATTTATAGTTCTTTTTATGTAGCTCACGGATTCATCCGTGGGATAAGAATTTTTTTTATTTAAACCGTCCTCCAAGGCGGATTTTCAAT
>JBAZEQ010000196.1:0-5664 GCA_041653855.1 Ignavibacteria bacterium
GCATTCTGAAATCCATCGGAATTTTAGCAACAGGAAAAAGTTCTTCCATCTTATCGAGGGTTTTAATTGTCATTTCATTGTTATTCTTTGCTGTCAGATAGTAACTCGCAAGAGACATATAAGCTATTCTATAGCTATAATTTACAGTTCTTTCCTGATTTTCCTCCAAAAATATATTCGGGTCATTGAAACCTCTTATTAAAAAGCCTCTCTGAAATTCTTTATTAGGAGTAACATTTTCACCCAAAAATACTTTCGAGATAATTTCTTCATTTATATTTTCTCCCTTTTCAGATTTAGCGGGTGTCAGTCTGTAAGTTAAACCTTCAAGTTGAAAGTATTCATCAAGACCAATTTTACTACCGGCATCACAAGTAATAGCAAAGTAAATTGGTCTTTGCCATTTATTTTGTTCGATAATATCTTTTATCAATAAATCCTGATTACGAATTCCTTTAACTTTTGAATCGCCAATCGTAGAGTTCATCAGGAATGAAATCTTACCCCGATTTGTAATAGCCGTATCCTTAATACCGAATTCTTCATACACATTCTTCGGAACGGGAATATCGAATACTTTAGGTTTCCATTCCATTGGTTGAAGTTTATCCAATTGGTCATCTGTATAACTAATAGCAACCTTTTGAGCTCCGTAAGGAGTAGTATTTTTTAACTGCTTCGGGTGCCATGTAGTATTAATCAAACTCAGGTTAGCTATTCTGATATCCCGCCTGATTCCTTCTACATCCTGCAAATACCACAATGGGAATGTATCATTATCTCCACATGTAAACAGCACTGCATTCGGAGCACAGCTTTGTAAAATGTTATATGCATAATCCCACGGAATCCAGTTTTTTGACCGGTCGTGTTCAAAATAATTAGTTCTTAGCATATTTAATGGTATTAGCAAAATAGCCAAAAGCAAAATAACGGACGATGAAATCCTTACCGAAGAAGAGCTAAACCTGTCCTGTATTTCATCGATTATTCCTCTTACTCCAAGAGCAATAAAAATTGAAAAGATAAAGAAACTTCCTGCATAAAAATAATCTCTTTCTCTGGGCTGTACCTGTTGCTGGTCCTGATAAAAGCAGATGAAATAACCCATAAAAATAAAAACAATTAAGAATACAGAAGCCATTTTCCAGTCACGCCGGAAATAATAGAATATTCCCATCATCCCCAGTAAAAAAGGTATTGCAAAGAATTTCTTAAAATCCACGCCATCATCCTGAGTCCATGATTCCCTGCCAATATAATTCCAGAATAAATACCTGTTATATTGATGATTAATCTGCCACTTTAATAAATAATCGAGGTCACTCGAATAATTCGCCCATATTTGCCTGTGTTGAGGTTCACCTGAGTATCTTCTCTTCCAGGTTGGAAAATCGCCATACTGCTCACGTCCGAGATAAGAAACAAGCCTCTCAAAATTTTTCGGCTCATCTTCATTCATAGGTGTCATTTTATTTGAGCGAATAATAATTAAAGAATAAGTCGTAATTCCCAATATTACAAAAAATAAACACGATACAACCAGATTGAACATCGGTCGTTTATTTTTTCTTGACCAATATACTAAATATCCAATTGTTCCGAATACAATTACAAACATTACAATATCGGCAAATAAATTATTACCCGTAATAGAAGCAATAATATGCGGTAAATATTTTACAATTCCCGGATATACAACAAAATTTATACCTATACCAACTGCAAATGGTAAATATAAAGAGCTTCTGTGTATTACTTTTTTTCTGAATAAAACGACGAAAGCCAGAGTTACTCCGAGTAAAACAAGTTTGAACGTATTATCAAAAGATTTAAATTCAACAGGTGACGGAGGTGTATTAGCTGTTTGCGTATTCCACATAAAAAACGAAACTGCTATAAGAGCAAGAATATTGTAAAATAATATTTTACCCGATTCCCATGCAACCTTTTCGTCAGTCGTATATTTTTTCATTACAAATAGAACGCCGAAAGGAACAGCGGCAAGCACTGACATAAGGTGCACACCCGGTGATAGCCCTATAATAAAAGCAACGAGTAATAAATATTTTTCATTACCCGGCTCATCCGCTTTATCCCACCAGACCATCATTAACCAGACCATTAGAGTAAAAAGGAAAGTACTGAATCCAAATACATTTGATTCGGTTGCATTGAACCAGAACGTATCACCAAAAGCCAATGATAAGGCACCGATAGCCGCAGCAATATAAGTAATAATATAATCGAAATTTGTTTGTTCTTTTTTCTTATAATTATTTATTAACTTAACTGCAACTAAGTACAAAAATAAAATCGAAAAAGCACTTGTGATTACGGTTAAAGTATTCACTCTGAATCCAATATTCTCTGCAAAGGGAATCAAGGAAGTTGCTTTATTCACCAAAATAAAAAGCGGTGCTCCCGGAGGATGAGTAACCTGCAAAAAATAAGATGCCGCTGAAAGCTCACCGCAATCCCAGAAAGAAACGGATGGTTGAACGGTCATAAAAAAAACCGTTACGGCAAATAAATAAACAAATAAACCGATAAGTTTATGAATAAGTTTGTGATTCATTTTGCTAAAATTCCCCTTGTACTTTTTTTAATAAAATTTATTATTTCTTTTATTTCATTAGTTAATTCAAATTCAGATTTAAGTTTTTCAAGTGCATCTTTAAAGTTTAACCCTGAATCATAAATTACCCTGTAAGCATTTTTAATATTTTGTATTACATCTGTTGAGAACCCGTTTCTTCTTAAACCGACTAAATTTAATCCGTGATACCTGATTGGTAATCGCCCTGCAAGAATATAAGGAGGTATATCCTTATGAATTTTTGTACTCGATTCTACCATCACATACTTTCCTACCTTACAAAACTGGTGAATACCAACCAATCCACCAATATTTGCATAATCACCTATTTCAACATGACCGCCATTATTCACTCCGTTCACAAGTGTAACATTATCACCTATAATATTATCGTGGGCAACGTGTACGTGATTCATAATATAGCAGTTTTTTCCTATGATTGTTCTCATACTGTGCTTTGTTCCTCTGCATACGGTTGAATGTCCTTTTATAATCGTTCCATCGCCTATTTCAGTCGTACTGTTTTCGTTATTATAAGTTACTGAATTTGGCCAGACACCGATTGCCGATGCGTGCAGGATTTTTACATCATTACCTATTCTCGCACCATTCCCAATAAAAGCAGATGGACCGATTTCAACATTATCACCAATAATAACATCGTCTTCGATTACGGTAAATTCTCTGATTCTCGAGTTTTTTCCTATCCGTGCCTTGGGGCTTATTGATACCATTGACATAATCATTATTTATTACAATTTTTAATATAAGATGTAAATTAAGAATTTTATTATTAAATTATAGGGAAGATTTTTATTCCGAAAATTTGAGGTATCGATAAAAGATTAGATTTACAATTCTTTAAACATTACTCATTAAATATTATTTGCTCTCCTACTTTCAATATTTTAACTTTATTTTTCAAATCACCATAAGCAGTTGTATTAAGTAATTCCTCTAATACAACTAAAGGATAATTTTCATCGCTCATATATCTTATCGCTCCATAATGCATAGGAATCATATATTTTGCATTTAAATCTCTGAAAAGTAATAACCCCTCTGAAGAAGAAGTATGTTGTCTAAATCCTAAAGAATCACAATTTCGGCACGGACCAATTGGTATAAATGCTAAATCAATTTTAAAATTATTTCCTATTTTTTTAAATGCAGTGCTATCGTAACCGGTATCCCCTGCAAAATAGATGCATAAATCTCTGTATTGCAAAATATAACCCGTTGCCCCTTCAACCTTCCACGTATATGTATCTATCGCATACCTACCGCCTGTATGTGCTACATATACAGGAGTAACCATTATGCTATCTATTAAAATAGTTTTTCCAATTTTGTTAGGATTTACATTTCTGTTATCTATCCTCACCATATCTACATCGAAAGCCGGTAAATATTTTTCAACTCCATAAGGAAACACGAGTTTTGCATTCGGAAATTTTTCGGATAATACACCTATAGATGAATAGCATAAATGGTCCATATGAGAGTGCGATACACAAATCAAATCGAGTTGATTCAGGTAATCAACGTCAAGACCTGTTTCTACTTTTCTTAAAAAAACTCCTCCAAGATGATTATTAAAATACGGGTCGAATATAATTACTTTATTATACATTTGCAGTAATATAGTTGAATGCCCACCCCATAGAGCGGACAATCTTATATCTTTTTTAACAGGGTCTTTAATTTTATTCTCGACTTTTTTTGCCGAATCAAAGATTGCATCATCAAAATTTCTAATAGCAATCGAGGCATAGAAGCAACCGCTAATACAAATAACAAATTGCAAATAACAAATAACAAGTAAAACTTTATTTACATTTTTATTAATAATCATTAGAAATATTTGATGTATAAACTAACATTATAATTTGTTCTTGAATTAAAATTCTGTGTATATTGCAGACCAATCATACCTCCGAAAATATAAATCCCCGCTTCCAATCCCGCATATCCTTTGCTGACTTCATCAAAACTTTTTCTGAATGTATATTTCATACCAAGCGAGCCGCTAAGATTTTCTCCGTATTCAACTAACGGAAACATTAAACGCGACCCTGTACTTACTCCAAAACTTTTTATATTCGAATATTTAAACTCCGCTATTGTAATTTCCGGTTGTATAAATGTTTCAATCGAGCCGGTAAATCTCCTTACGGGGTTTATCATAAAAAACTGTGAATTGGAGACATACTTATTTGTTTTAAATGAGATATTGATTGGTATTATCTGCCATTTTAATCCAAATTGAACACGGCTATTATTACCATCAGTATCCTGATACAAGGTTGGCGAAGGAATCATTTGCATCAAACCCCATGTAAAATACTCTTTCGTTTTATTCTCTTTATAATCCTGAGAAAAACCAATGCTTATGTCAAGAAATATTATAAGTACGGTTACAATTAATTTATATATCATTCCTAATATTATAATAAATGTAATTTAAGAAATAATTTAGCATTTAAAAAGTAAAGAATAACGATTAAGTTTAAAATTATGAAATGCCTAAATGACTACTACAAGCTAAAGAAACTTTACAATTACAAAACAGAAAATATCATTTTAGAAAATTCGAATTACTGTATACGCAATTTAAAATTTATATCCGACAAAAATAATCGTTACCCTGATAAATCCGAATGCATCAGTACTGCAAATCAAAACAAAGAAACAATTAGTAAAATTGCAAAGGAAAGAAATTGCAGTTTTGTAGAATCGGAAAAAATTGTCGATATTATAGATTTAGAGATTCAACAAAATAATTCATTTATATACCCAATTTATAAAAATAATGATGGCAAGAAATCCGAATCCGTAATTATTCTCCTTCACGGTTTAAATGAAAAAAACTGGGATAAATATCACACTTGGGCAAAGGCTCTGCTTGAACGGACAGGCAAAGCGGTACTGCTTTTTCCGATTTCATTTCATATAAACAGGGTTCCCCCTGCATGGACTCATCCGAGACAGATGGATAACCTTTCAAAAGAAAGAAAAGAATTATATCCGGGCATAGTAGAATCCTCGTTTGTTAATGCCGCAAT
>JBAZEQ010000197.1:0-5615 GCA_041653855.1 Ignavibacteria bacterium
GCTATGGTGTCTAAGTATTTTATGCAGAGAGATTCGGAAGAGATATCGAGAGGTTTGTCTCTAATTGGACCGCAGAGAGATGATTATGTCTTTAGCTTGGAAAAGCATCACAGTGGCGATGGGATTACGGAAAAAGAATTTGAACTGAAGAATTTTGCATCACAGGGTGAGCATAAAACATTTGTTATTGGTCTGAAGCTGGCAGAGTTTTATTATATCGCTGATAAACTTGGTTCCAGCCCTATTTTACTTTTAGATGACATATTGTCCGAACTTGATTCGGAAAGAGTTTTTAAAATTATTTCGCATTTGAAAGATTTTGGACAGATTATTCTTACTTCAGTCGATACCGGATATAATGATAAATTCAAAGAAATATTCAAGGATGATGAAATAAGTTATATTAATGTTAGAAACGGGGAACTCTCATATGAAAAGAGTTGACACAAGAAAAAGAATTAACAAAGTAGTTTGTCTTAAAGACGAAATAGATGATTTTGTCAGGTATATCGGACTTGATGAACGAATGCAGGAACTAAAAATACTTGAGATTTGGAAAGAATGTGTAGGGGAGGCAATTGCGAAATTTTCTAAACCCGTTGAATTAAAAAAAAATAAACTTTTTGTAAGGGTCGAGAATGCAGTATGGAGATTTGAACTCTCGACTAAAAGAAATGAAATTATTATAAGGTTAAATACAGTTTTAAATAAAAAAGATAAAAAAAAGAATATAAAAGAAATAGTATTCATATAAATAATAAAGAAAATGGCAAAAAATAATAATGGAAATAATGGGCAGGCAACATATGATGAAAGTGATATACAGGTTCTAAAAGGACTTGAACACGTTAGAAGAAGACCTGCTATGTACATTGGAGATGTATCGGCAAGGGGTTTGCACCATCTTGCCTATGAGGTTATCGATAATGCAATAGATGAAGCATTAGCTGGGTATTGTGATAAAATCATAGTTAATATTAATAAGGACGGCTCGTTAATGATTGAGGATAACGGTCGTGGTATACCTACTGGAATGCATCCAACCGAAAAAAAATCAGCATTGGAAGTCGTTATGACTCAGTTAAATGCTGGCGGAAAATTCGACAGGAGTACTTATAAGGTGTCTGGTGGCTTGCATGGTGTTGGAGTATCGGTTGTAAATGCTCTCAGCGAATACCTTGAAGTCGAAGTATATAGGGATGGGAAGATTTTCTACCAAAAATATATTAGAGGTGAAGCCGTTAAACCGGTAAAGGAAACTGGAAAAGTAAAAAGTAAAACAGGAACGAGAGTAACATTCTATCCCGATAAATTAATATTTAAGAATATTAATTTTAAATATGATACCTTGGAAGATAGATTAAGGGAACTGGCATATCTCAATAAAGATTTAACTATCATTGTCGGAGATGAAAGGCAAAACAAAAAAAATGAATTTAAGTTTAAGGGAGGATTGATTGATTTCGTTAAATATCTCGATGAAGGGGAAAAATCTATCTCTGGAAAACCAGTATACATAAACGGTGACCGAGAAAATGTTC
This sequence comes from Ignavibacteria bacterium, assembly GCA_041653855.1. Taxonomy (GTDB): domain Bacteria; phylum Bacteroidota; class Ignavibacteria; order Tepidaquicellales; family Tepidaquicellaceae; genus FEN-1279. The sequence goes on from JBAZEQ010000197.1 coordinate 1,542, forward strand.
AGGTTGAAATTGCTTTTCAATACAACGAGTCATATAATGATGATATTTTAACTTTTGTTAATAATATTAATACGATAGAAGGCGGAACTCACCTTGAAGGATTTAAATCTGCTCTTACGAGAACATTAAATAATTACGGATCTAAAAACGGAATTTTTAAAAGTGATAAAATTACGCTGACTGGGGATGATTTCAGGGAAGGTTTGACCTGTGTTGTGAGTGCGAAAATACCCGAACCACAGTTCGAAGGGCAGACAAAAACAAAACTTGGTAATAGCGAAGTTAAAGGTATCGTCCAGTCAGTTACCGGTGAACAACTTGGAAATTTTCTCGAAGAAAATCCTTCCGTTGCTAAAAAAATTATTGAGAAATGCTTAAGAGCCGCCGAAGCTAGGGAAGCCGCAAGGAAAGCAAGGGAACTTGCAAGAAAAAAAACGGGACTCGAAATTTCCGGGTTGCCCGGTAAACTTGCCGATTGTTCGATTTCTGACCCTGCTCAATGCGAATTATATCTTGTGGAAGGTGATTCGGCAGGTGGTTCTGCTAAGCAAGGTAGAGACCGGAGGTTTCAGGCAATATTACCTTTAAAAGGAAAAATTTTAAATGTTGAAAAAGCAAGAATTAATAAAATTGTGGAAAACGATGAAATACGTTCCATCGTTACTGCTATAGGTGCTGGTCTTGGAAATTCGGAAGAATTTGATGATTCGAAAATAAGATATAATAAAATAATTTTAATGTGCGACGCCGATGTTGACGGTTCACATATACGAACTTTATTGCTTACATTCTTCTATAGGCATATGAGAGAAATAATTGATACAGGGAGACTGTTTATTGCACAACCGCCGTTGTATAAGATTAAAAAAGGAAAAACTGAGTTATATGCTTACGATGATAATGAAAGAGAGGAGATATTGAAATCTATGAGAGTTGATAAGAAAAGTATTGTCAATGCAGATGAAGTTGCCGTGATATCTACAGTTAGTGAGACGAAAGTAATTATATCAAGATTTAAAGGACTTGGTGAAATGAATCCTGAACAACTTTGGGCAACAACAATGAACCCTGAAACTAGGACGGTATTGCAGGTTACCAGCGAAAATGCTTCTGCAGCAGATAAAATGTTTAAAGTGTTAATGGGAGAAGAAGTTGAACCGAGAAGAAGATTTATCGAAGAAAATGCTATGTATGCTAATATAGACACGTAATAAATTTTCAATGTTAAATGTTAGATGTTAAATTTAAATAAATGAAAAGTAAATATTTTTTATTACCAATATTTTTTATTCTTAATTTTACTTTATTTCTGGAAAATTCTTTTGCTGATTCTACGAATGTTTCGTTTCAGTCGTTAAATAAAAAAAATAAATTTACATCGTTTTCATTTGGAATGGGAGCTACGTATGGAAATAATCCGTCTTTAAAGAATTTTATTCAGTATGAAATACCAAATTACGGAACGCTAACTCGGGATGACCAGTTATCGGAATTTTATACGGGTCTCGATTTTTTTTGTGGAGTTGAAAAACAAATTTCTAAAATATTTTTACTGAAAGCTGAATATTCGTATTTTATTAAAAGCTATAATGTAAAACTTTATCCACAATATGATTTTTCATATTATAATCACCAGCCTTTTTTAATGCTTTTTTACTTGATTCCTCAAGAATATTCATATATTAAAATTGGTGCCGGTACTGGTTATGTCTATTCTAAATTTTCCGTTAAAGAATATGGTGCGGAAAATTCTTATACATCAAATGGGTTTGGCTTTAAAACCGAATTAATCTTAAATACACAAATAGGAAAGTCGTTTGCCGGATATATAAGCGGCTATCTTTCTAAATCATTTTTGTCGAATTTAAAAGACAACAACGGTAAAGAGCTACTAACAAATGGTACGAAGGAAACCGTAAACTTAAGCAGTTTTGGTGCAGGTATCAGGTTAGGAGTCGAAATATTTATATTCTAAAAATAAATGGATAATATAATACAAGCAATTGTTTACGGGGTTATTCAAGGTCTTACCGAGTTTATACCAATCAGCAGTACTGCACATATAAGAGTTATTCCTGCATTATTAAAATGGGAAGACCCGGGTGCCGCTTATACTGCCGTAATACAAATCGGTACTTTAATTGCAACTTTGATATACTTCAGACAAGATATATTTTATATGGTTACCGGGTTTAAGAATGCACTGAAAACAAGAAAGTTTTTTGATGACCCTTATTCGAGAATGTTTATATTAATTATGGTTGGAACAATACCAATATCCGTTTTTGGGCTGTTGCTGAAAAGATTTATCGAGGGTGATGCGAGAGGTCTATATGTCGTCAGTTTTTCACTCATTGGTCTTGCTGTTATACTCTTCCTCGCCGAAAAAATTTCGTCAAAGAAAAAAGAAATTACCGAAATTACAATTAAAGATGGTTTGATAATAGGACTTGCTCAGGTTCTTGCACTGATTCCGGGTAGTTCAAGAAGCGGTGTAACTATTACAGCAGGTTTATTTCGTGGATTAAAAAGAGATGTTACTGCGAGATTTTCATTCCTTTTAAGCATTCCTGCAGTAGCATTGAGTGGATTATACGAACTCTATAGTGAGAGACAGGCACTCCTTAATGAAAACACTTTTACTCTATTAATTGCTACGGTAGTATCCGGTGTGGTCGGATATTTCTCTATAGCATTCCTTTTGAATTATTTAAAAACTAAGTCAAATCTGTTATTCGTATTTTACAGAATTTTGCTTGGTTTAATAATACTTTATTTGCTTTCTACAGGAATTTTGCATAATATTTGATGAATTAATATTTATTCTTGTATTGATTATTTGGGGTAATTATAGTTAATATTACTTGAAACTTTTTAAGCAATTTGAAGTTTAAAAAAAGAAAATTAGAATATTATGAAAAAATTAAAAAATATATTAATTGCTGGTTTCTTAACAATGTTTTTGGGAAACTCCTTTGCACAAACTACATTTTCTTTTAATGATGGCTTGGCACAGGCAAAAGCAAATAATAAAAAAGTAATAATAAGCATTTATATCGATGGTGATAGCTGGTGCGAAAAAATGCAATCGATTTATTCAAGCGATAATATAAAAAATTATATTAACAGCAATTTTATTTTTGTGAAATTTAATGCTAAAGAAAGTGGAAAAATCAGTTATAACGGGAAACAATATACTTCTGATGAACTTTCAAAACTTTTTGGTGCTACTGGTTATCCTACCCACGTATTCTTAAATCCTGATGGAACCATAATAAAATATAAATATAACGGTGATGTTTATTGTAATTACTCTGGTTATGTTGAGGCGGCGGAATTCGAGAAGATTCTAAAATATTTTGCTACAAACCAGTATAAAGATACTGACCTTTCAAAAATATTGTAAATTTAAGTTATATTTGTTCGGAATATAATTGATATGAATATACTATTCATATCAATTTATGATTTAAATTTACATTCTATTCTTTTTCTTACGTAATCGGGGACGAAGCAGTCTATTTTTCCTCTAAACTTTGCAAGTTCCTTTACCAATGATGAATTTAAGTATGTGTATCTTTCATTTGGCATAAGAAATAATGTATTTATTTTGGGTGCGAGTTTTCTGTTTGTCAATGACATCTGGAATTCATATTCAAAATCTGATACTGCCCTTAGACCCCTGATTATAATATCGGCTTTTTTCTTTTTTGCATAATCAACCAGCAATCCATTAAAGGAATCAACTTCGACATTCTTAAATCTTTTTGTAACATGCAAAATCATTTCTTTCCTTTCTTCCCTCGAAAACAAAGGTGATTTATTTGAATTCAAAGCAATTGCTACTATGACTTTGTCGAATAAACCTGCTGTTCTTTCGATTATATCGAGATGTCCGTTCGTTATCGGGTCGAATGTTCCCGGATATACAGCGATGTTTTTTTTCATATTGTTATATTAAAATCAAAAAAAGAAAAATGTGAAATTCCGATTTTCTTTTGTAAAAATATTTTATTTTTTATATCATTCGGTATAACGAAGTTCTTATCGTGTTCTAGAATGAATAATGTTTTG
>JBAZEQ010000198.1:0-3440 GCA_041653855.1 Ignavibacteria bacterium
CTTTTTGCAATAATATTTTCAAAAGTTTTATCATCTATATGGTGTGAGCAAGAAAAGGTAAAGAGAATAGAGCCGGGTTTCAGTAGTTTCATTGCTTTTGAATTAAGCTCTATATAACCTTCTACCGCAGAGTTTACATTCTTTTTTGATTTAGTAAAAGACGGAGGGTCAAGAATAATAACATCATAAATATTTTTATTATTTTCCGCAGACTCGAGGTATTTGAATACATCTTTGCAAATGAATGAAATGTTTTTGAATTCATTTAAGCCGGCATTTAGCATTCCTCTTTCGATTGAATATTGAGATGAATCTACGGCTTTAATTTCCTTTGCACCGGCAAATGCGGCATTCATTGCGAATCCGCCTTCATTACAAAACAAATCGAGTACTTTAGATTCTTTATTAATATAATTTCTTAATTCAATATGATTTTCAACCTGATCTAAATAAAATCCTGTTTTTTGACCTTTCAGTAAATCGATTATAAATTTAATGCCATAAATATTTATCTGGAAAGATGTATCTTCGTAATTATTTTTATTAAATAAAACACCTTCCTGTTTTTGTAATCCTTCGAGCATTCTTAACTCATTATCATTTTTTTCAATTACAAGATTTGCTTTAAATTCGTTTACAAGAATTTCCGTTATTTCTTTTAAATAAATATTCATCCCAAATGAAAAAGTCTGTATGGAATAATTATCGTCGAATTTATCTATAATCAATCCGGGTAAATAATCACTTTCACTATTAACCATTCTATAAGAAGTTCTTTGAGGATTGATATTAATTCTTAGTTCATTTGCTTTATTTATTCTTTTCAAAAAAAATGCTTTATCTATTTTTTCGGATGAATCGGTCAAATGCCTGTAAGCAATCAAAGAATTTTTGTTATAGAAACCTTTTCCGAGCGGTTTTTCCCTCGAATCGAATATTTCAACAACATCACCGTTTGAGATATTACCTTCCGTTTTTTCTATTTCATTACTGAAAATCCATTGGTGTCCAATGTTCAGACGTCTATCTTCGTTTTTTTTAAGAAATATTTTCATAAATTTTATTTAGTATATCGTTAATAATAATATCATTCATACATTTAAAATGTTTTTCAGGACAGTAATTTTTGCCTATATGTGTACAGGGTCTGCATTTTAAATTTTTATTTTCAAAAACAATTGTGCTTTTAAGTTGAGGAAAAAATCCAAATTCTTTGACGGTACTACCAAAAAATACAATCACTTTTTTATTCAATGCTTCTGCAAGGTGCAGAACACCGCTGTCATTGCATAAAACCAATTCGGAATTATAAATTAAATTAGTAAGAGTTTTAAAATCGGTTTTACCAGAGTAGCTCAAAGTGTTCGCAGATTTTTCCGAAAGATATTTACAAATGCTCATATCCTCACCAAAGCTATCACCAACTAAAATAATTTTTTTATTTTGAATACCTTTAATGATTTGCTCGAACTTTTCCTTCGGTAAAGTTTTAGTAAAATGCTTTGATGAAGGTGCAATTAATATATACGGTTCTTTAATAATCGGTTCTTTTTCAAAATCCAAATTTGTTGTATTAAAATCAAGATTATCAAGAAAGCGAATTTTGTCAAGAGCTAATAAATATCTTTTATAAACCGGCAATTCACCACCAAACAGATTTATTTTGAGAGCAACAAGTAAAAGTTTTTTTAATGTTCCTTTAATATACCTTATTTTTTTGGGATTTGAATATAATGTCGAAAATATCGAGCGGATATTTTTATGAATATCCAAAACCAAGTTATAATTATTTTTTTTTATATTTTTTCTTAGTTCAGAAATCTTTTCTCCATTATATACCAAAACGTTATCAACATCATTATGCATTTTTACCAAATAAGAAAACTTTTCTTTTGTCAGAAAATCAATTTGGGCATTTGGGAATACCCTTTTGAGTTGAGTAATGAAAGGATAAGTTAAAACAATATCTCCAAATGATGAGAAACGTATAACAAGTATTTTTTTTATTTCAGTCAAATATTTTATATTCTTATGATGAAATTTCTATAACCCGGTGATTGAAATCCGAAATATCCATTGCATCAATTAATTTTTTGATAATATCCGTACCGTATTTATTTATAAAATACACAATATTAATGTATCTTTCCTGCAGAGTTTCATCGGGATAAATGTTCAGCATACACGATTTCAATTTCGAAATGGTGGATTCATTTTGCTTGACCTGGGATTCGATGAATTTATCTTTTAGATACTCGAGTGATTCTATATATTTTTCGTTTTTATTTTTAAATGTATTTATAAGATTTTTATCTATTTTTTCGAGGTCTATTCCAAAGCTATAATACAAAGCATTTAATTCATCTTTGAAATTACCGAAAATATCTTCGACTTTTAAATCATTAATTTTATTCATCATTTTTGCAGTAATTTTCTTTTCATCGAATAATTCTTCTATCATCAGGTTATTTTTTGAAATGAAATTCGAAACCTTATTTTCAAGTAAAGTTACGGATACTCTTGGATAGATTATTGGCATATTGATTCCGAAAAATTCATAAACACTTTTAAATTGTCCGAAATATGCAATTTCAGATGGTCCTCCAACGTAAGCGATTGTAGGCAGTAAATAGTCCTGGCAGATGGGACGCAGAATTACATTACCGCTAAAATTTTCCGGGTTTGAATACAACTGTTCAATCAGTTGTGGTTTTTCGAATCTTTGCCTTGAATTTTTCAGTGCGAAAATATTTTCCGGTCTAGGTTCTATTAAATGTCTATGATTATTATGATTATAAAAAATATTTATAGGTTGAGGTTTTACCTGAGGTTCATATTTCTGCTCGATAACGGCAGATGTCTCGATTACCCTTTCACAGGTTTCAGGATAAGTATTTAATTCTTTTTCAAAAATCGGAATAAGTAATTTTTTAATTTCCTTATCGGCAGGATTGCAGAATACAATACCCAAATCCCCTATCAGATAATTTACAAACCTTGCAAAAGCAACAGGAAAGCTGATACCGGGTTTATATGAGCGATTAATAAAATCGAAAATAGCTTCAGTGAAATCGGTTTTTAATAAATTATCTTTTAAATCGGTTTTAAATTTTTCTATAAAATCATTGAATACAATATTATTCACCGGGGTTAAATATCTCTCCTGCTGGGTACCGTTTTCAAAATACTCGAGTTTTGTGAGGTTATTTTCTTTATTAAAAATGTTTATGTTATTCACTTCGAGAAAATCGTGGTCATCGGATTCAAGCCAAAATATCGGAATAAAATTATAATCGGGAAAATATTCGGAAAGTTTTTTTGATAACTGGTATGCATTAATCGCTTTTATTAAAGTATATAAATTTCCAGTAAGCATTCCAGCCTGTTGACCGGTTACTATTGCAAATGTATTATCATTCCTAAGAAGCTCGATATTTTGA
>JBAZEQ010000198.1:3450-5529 GCA_041653855.1 Ignavibacteria bacterium
TAATATCCCTGCCTGCTGACCGGTAACCACAGCAAAAGTATTTTCATTTCTTAATGATTCGATATTTTTGATAGTTGTTTCCGAAGCATTGAAAAATTTATTTTGACTCATTAATATATCAGCTAAATCATTTCGAGTAAAAAGTTTTTTATTAAGGTAATTATCCTCTCTATCAACTAATGATTTAAAGATATTCTCTTTTTCCACATAGCTGTAATTAAAAAACCCTTTTAGAGAATTAAAATCATTTATATAATCGATGAAAAATTCGTTAAAACCGGGTAATTTATTAAATGTTATTTGCATACTATTAGACTTAATTCTTATTTTTAATTATTCTATTTTTATTAAATTAACAATTAAATTATTCATAAAAAAATCAAAAATTTACTTATTATATGAAAAACAGGATTTACTATATTTTCGCTTTATTATTTATGTTTCAACAAGTATTTGCCATATATACTACTCCGGGAACGGGAAGAAACTGGAATTTAGACAGCCTTGTAACAAATTCAGGAGGACACATAACATTTTCAAGCGGGATTTATTATATTAATGATACTTTAATAGTTTCCCAATCAGATACATTAAAGATTTTTAATAATGCTACTGTGAAATTGGGCAATCTGAGTTTTATAAATATTTACGGGACATTATTAGTTAACCCTCCCGATTCAGTAAAATTTACTGCAATAGATACGAGTCAAAAACATATCGGGATAAGACTCGATTCCCTTGCAGATGCATCGGTTTTGAAGAAACTGATATTTGAGTATGGTAACAGCATTTATGCGTTTAATTGCAATATGATGATTGACAGTTGTACAATAAGGTACAATACAAATTATGCCTCAGGTATGCAAAGCGGAGCGATTGCATTGTATAAATCGGATGTTACGATAACTAATTGCAAAATATACCGTAACAGGAGGGCGGCAGTTGTATCAGGTGCGAATATAGCATCTTCACCTACTATTATTAATAACCTGATATATGAAAATGATGTGGAAAATGGAAATTATCCGCAGATTAACCTTGGTGCGGCTTCTTCAAACCCGGTTATAATCAGGAATAATACTATAATAGGTCTATCTCCTATGTCCGGAGGAATATCTTTTCTTCCAATAGGTTCAGTGCCTTCACTAATCATTGAAAATAATATTATAAAGAAAAACAGGTACGGTATTGCATTACAAAATGTAAATATAAATGCTTACATAAATAACAATATCATAGATAGTAATACTGCACAGGGTTTACCACTATTGGGTGGTAGCGGAATAAATATTTACGGAGATTCTACAATCAAAGTGATAGCTACAAGGAATATTATAAGGTGGAATCTTTGGGGTGTTACAGTACAAGGTTCAGCAACAAAACCACTGAAACCGAATTTCGGAAATTTATCTAATACAGATACATCGGACAACGGTTACAATAAAATTTATTATAACTCCCATAACGATACGACATTTGATTTTTATTACAACATTACCACAACCGATACAATGAGAGCCGAGAATAATTATTGGGGAACAACTAATGCAGACAGTATAGAAGCTCACGTCTGGCATAAGATAGATTTCTCCACACTTGGTTTCGTTGATTATAATCCATTCAGAATAGTAACCGGTACAGAGCATAATAATATATCCATACAGAATGATTTTAAATTATTCGATGCATATCCGAATCCATTTAATCCATCTACAAATATTAAGTATCAAATAGTAAATTCAGAAAATGGAAAATGGAAAATGGGAAATAGTTTGGTAATATTAAAAATATATAATATTATCGGAAAGGAAATTGCTACTTTAGTAAACGAAAAACAATCTCCGGGCATATACGAAATAAATTGGGATGCATCAAATTATTCAAGTGGAATATATTTTTACAGGATTACAGCAGGAGGATTCACCGATACGAAGAAACTGATATTGATGAAATAGTCAAATAATTTTAAAAGACCTTTGAAAGAATAATTCAAAGGTCTTTTTTTTAATCTAATAAATATGACAGGAAAAATATCCAACAAAAATGTACTAATGATAATCATAATATCTGCGTTAGGAT
>JBAZEQ010000199.1:0-5526 GCA_041653855.1 Ignavibacteria bacterium
ATTCTATAAGTTTTTCAATCTCAGCAGGTTTAATATTGACGGGAGTGCTAATTTTATCCAAACCCGGTGTTCCAATAGTGGAAAATAATTTCGAATTATTTTTTTTAAACGATTCGGAATTGAAAATACTGTTTGCAATAGCATTTTCTCTTCCCCCGTTTCCTACTATTAAAATATTCATAGTTTTTTTTAAGTTAATCTACGTCGAGAAGGTAATTAAATTCTTTAGCCAGTTCAGCGGTTATAAGTTTTCTGTCATATTGTTTAACCAATTCATCATTTGCAACGGGCATATTATTTTGTTCGAATAGCTTGTAATATTCATATAAAGCATCGGCAATTATATTAGGGTTTTCTTCTTCGACGAATTTTATTGCCTTATAATTTTCGAGTATTTTTTTTGTTACTCCTTCCGGTATGCAGGCAATTATGTTTTTTCGGCTACCGATATATTCGCCGACTTTACCCGGCATTGCAGCATCTTCATTTTCACCTCTGCTTATTAAAAGAAAGAGAACATCGGAAGCTAAAATATATTTGACACATTCAAAATGATTTATATATCCCGGCAAATTAAGATTATTCATGATTTTCAAACTTTTAGCAATGTTCAAATGTTCTTTTGTGAATAGACCTAAAAAACAAAATTCGACTTTATCGTTTAATTCCGGATGTCTGCTTAAAAATATTTTTATAGCTTTGAAATAAAATTTAGGGTCTCGTGTATAAAAGCTACCCGAATAAGTAACCCTCATTTTATTTGTTAAAGGAAGTTTTTTTGTAGATGCTATTTCGAAATCTTCGCTATCATATCCGTGAGGAAATATTTTAATATCATTATAAGCTATATTTCCATAGCGTGAGATTATTAATTCCTTGACTCTTCGGTTTGTAGTAATAATTACATTTGCATCTTTAATTACCTTTTTTTCCATATTTATATTTCTGCTTTTATGGAAAGGCGTCGGATAAAAATTCAGTACCTTACTGTCAACCCATGCATCCCTGTAATCGATTACGAGTGGTATTTTATATTTTCTTTTTACTTCCTGACCAATTAAAAAATCCGTATACGGTGGTGCAGTAGCATATACTAAATCAAAACCATCATATTTTTTCCATAGGTTATCGATTTTTCGAAGTGCTTTCTTTTTCCATGTTATTTTACTGTCAGGGATTAAAAATAATTGAGAAATTTTGCTTTTTAGTTTACGGAATCTTTCCTTTGGTACGCGAGTAACGATTTGCCCGGAATCAAATTTCTTTTTACCCGTTCTTTCAATTACTATCCCGCTGTCAACGGCTTCATTCAAAAGGTATTCATCGATTGCGAAGTATTTTTTAGGATTAATTGTTAATACAACCGGCTGCCAATTGTATTTTAATAAATACTTAGCAAATTTCAGTGTCCGTTGAACTCCACCCATACCCATAGGCGGGAAATAATAAGATATGAATAAAACCTTATTCAAATTACAGAAATTTCCTTTCTCTTATATCTAATCAATAAGTATTATAAATAAGTGAATATTTAGTAATTTAACTAAATACTTTTTGTTAAATTATTTAAGCAAAATAATATATAAAATAATTAAAAATAAGAAATTTTACAATCCACGCATAATTGCAACTTATTTAAATAATGGAATGCCGAAAAGGGAATTGAAAAAGTAAATTGTATAATATATTTATTACTAAATATTATAAATTGGAAAATTATTTTACCTTATGAAATAGTAATTTTATTACTATCTTACAGATATTCAAATCTATTTTTTGCGGATGAGTACCGAAACAGATAAAAATGTTGTGTTCGAAATATGAATGGAGAGGATTATATTTTATATAAGTAATGGACAGTGTCATTATTAGTAAATAGTAATATGTAAGTTAAGTTTTATACATCTTGATATCGAAAAGATTTATTCATTTTATATCAAAACTAAAGATAAATGAAAAAAGCAGAAATTTTAATAGTTGAAGACGATATTTTAACTGCTAATGTAATACAGAAATATCTGACAAAAAATGGTTATGATGTAATAGCCATCGCATCAAATGCTACGGATACTTTTATAGAGCTTGAAAAGACCAAGCCTGATTTGATACTTATGGATATCTTTTTAAGAAATAGTATAGACGGAATAGAGATTGCAAAGCAAATAAAGGGGAAATACGATATTCCAATTATTTATCTGACTGCCGATTCAAGCGAAAATACTATTGCCAGGGCAAAAATTACAGAGCCGTTTGGGTATCTTGTTAAGCCTGTTGATAGAAAAATTCTTATAACGAATGTTGAACTGACAGTTCAAAAGCAGTTATCTCATAACAACAAAATTCTTGAAGCATTACGAATCAAAAATGATGAGCTGGAGCAAAAGGTTATCGAGAGAACTTCTGAATTGCTGACTATGAATCAGGAATTAAAAAATGAAATAAAACAAAGAAAGCTTGCAGAAAATGCATTAAAGAAAGCCGAAAGACTAGCTACAATAGGAAAAATGTCTGCTGTATTAGCACATGAGATAAGAAACCCTCTTAATTCAATAAAAATTAATGCGGATATATTGTTTGAAACTCTGGATTTAGCAGAAAATAATAAAAGAAGACTTCAAATAATTCAAAAAGAAGTAAACAGGCTCGATAATTTAGTGAAAGAAGTATTATTATATTCAAGACAGGTTAATCTGGTTATGACAGAATTTAATTTGCATAATTTAATCGATAATTTAATTTCACAATTAAAACCTCATTTCGATGAAAAAAGAATCAATCTAAAGAATAATCTTGAAAAAATTAATATCAAAGGTGATAGCGAAAAATTAAAACAGGTATTTATTAATTTGATACTTAATGCAGTCGATGCGGTGCCTAACGAGGGGTTCATCGAGTTTTCTTGCGAAAAATTAGATGGAAAAACAAATATTTTTGTAAAAGATAACGGTTGCGGAATTCCGGATGTAGAGAAAATTTTTGAACCATTTTATACAACTAAGAATTTAGGAACAGGTTTGGGTTTACCGATATCTCAGAATATAATTGAGCAACATTCGGGTATAATGAAAGTATTAAATTCAAAAGAAGGAGAAACAATTTTTTGTATTACAATTCCAACACAATAAATTAATTTTAATAATATGTCAAAAATAATTATTATAGATGATGATGAATCGACACGTGAAACTCTATCAACATATTTAACAGAGTTAGAGTATGAAACTTATTCCGCCGATTGCGGGAGGAAAGGTGTAGAGTTAGTAAAAAAAATAAATCCTGACCTTGTTATTTCGGATGTAAATATGCCCGATATCAATGGATTAGAGGTGTTAAAACAAATTAAAGAGTTTGATGAATTAATCCAGGTTATTATTATTACTGCTTTTGATGATATGAATTCGACTATAATGGCAATGCAAAAAGGTGCATATGACTATCTAGAAAAACCTGTTGATATAAACAGGTTGAAAATATCGATTAAACGGAGTCTTGATAACCGGAAAATGAGTCAAAGGCTTGAATCTGTTACACCAGCAAGTTCTATTGAGTATGAATTGAATAATACAATAGTAGGTAAATCGTCGGTTATGAGGGAGATATATAAAAAAATAGGTCAAGCATCGGCTACGAGAATAACGGTTTTAATTCAAGGTGAAAGTGGTACAGGTAAAGAATTGATAGCTAAAATTATTCATTCAAGTGGTATCACTAAAGATTATCCGTTTATCGCAATAAATTGTACCGCTATGCCGGAAACGCTTCTTGAAAGTGAATTATTCGGACATGTAAAAGGTGCCTTTACCGATGCTGTGAAGGATAAAAGAGGAAAATTTGAACTTGCAGGGGAAGGTACAATATTTCTTGATGAAATTTCCGAAATGTCTATAAATCTACAGGCAAAATTGTTGAGAGTATTACAGGAACACGAATTTGAAAGAGTTGGGGGAGAAGCAGTTATACCGATGAAAGCTAGGGTAATTTCTGCAACGAATTGTGATTTACAGAAATTAGTTGAAAGGGGAAAGTTCCGTGAGGATTTATTTTATAGACTTTCGGTTTTTAGTATTACACCACCTCCATTAAGAGATAGAAGAGACGATATTGAATTGCTTGTAAAGCATTTTATAGATAAAATAAATGTTACCCTTCATCGAACAGTAAGAAAAATACCTGATGAAGTTATGAAAATGCTGAAAATGCACGACTGGAAAGGTAATGTAAGAGAATTGGAAAATACACTGATGCAGGCAATTGTTCTTTCCAAAGGTGATGTACTTGAAAAGGACAGCATTCTATTAAGACATTCAGATATATTAAAAGGCGATGATATTAAAATAGGAAGTAATATTTCTATCGAGGAGTTAGAAAAATCCCATATTAAATCTGTGTTGGAAAAAACAAACTGGGATATTAAGACCTCCTGTGAGATACTTGGAATTAGCAAAGCAACAATATATAGAAAAATAGATAGTTATAAACTTAAAGAATAGAATCTCAATGTGAGAACGTAGCTCTCACATTGAGATTCTATCAAATTTCTACCTTCGTTTTTTATCAAAAATCCAACATTATTTTTGGCATTTTTTTTGCAATTTAAAGATTTAGAAAAAAAATATGAATTGGAGAAAAAATGCAAAAATCAAAAACTGAAAAATTATCAATTTCTAAATTTGATCTTGGTTTTATAATGATTATCTGCTCTTTAATTGCGGTCATTATTGCCGGATTAGTAGTATAAAAAGGAGGATATATAAATGAATACAAATAAAATTGAAGTATCTAAATTTGATATCAGTTTTTTACTTGTAATGGTTTCACTTTTTGCTATGATTATTATTGGAATAATGATATAGTAATAATGATATACTTAAAAAAAGATTGAGTATAAGAATATTTAAATAATCTTAAAAAAGAATTATTTATACATCAAGTTTAAACTGATTTAAAATAAAATCGGTAAATATCTTGAGTAAATTAGTAAATTTTAAAAAATGATATTATTTAATTAATATCATTTTTTTTGTATTTATATAATTATCTGCTTTTAACTGATAAAAATACACTCCACTCGGTAAATAACCTGCATTATAATTAATAATATAACTACCTGCATCCATTTTACTATTCAACAAAATATCCAATTGTCTTCCGTTTATATCGAATATTTTTAATGCTACAAAACAATTTTTTGGTATATCGAATTTTAAAGATGTAGTTGGATTGAACGGATTTGGATAGTTACTACATAAATTAAATTTATCAGGAATATTATTATTTATTTTGGATATTCCCGTTGGGGCTGTAGAAAACTTCCACCACGAACTTTTTGATCCCCATCCGAGGTTACTCTTTGCACCTATTCTCCAAAAATATATAGTATTTGCAGTTAAACTATCCTCTGACCAAAGAGTGTCTAAAGGTACCCTCACAAAACTATTATTCATAGATACAGTGTCATCAGTGAATTGGAGCATATATTTTTCTATTCCGCCTATTTCATCAGTAAGTTCATAAGATTTACTCCAT
>JBAZEQ010000200.1:0-5450 GCA_041653855.1 Ignavibacteria bacterium
CAAGTCCGCTTAAATATCTTCCGGGTTCGAGTATAATTTTCATTCCCGATAGAAAATTTTTATAATCTGGCTTTTCGATTAAATCAAATAATTTGTTTCCTAAATTTTCCACGTCAAGAAATGGTTCTTCTGATGTGTATGGAATTCCTAATCCCCCTCCTGCATCGATTAATTCAAAATCTAATTTATATTCCGATGAAAGTTTTTTAGCAGTGTCTATTACATCTTTTATATTTAAATAGATTCTATTCCAGTCGAGTATCTGTGATGAATTAAAAATATGAATTCCTTTAACTGCAATGTTATTAAGCTTTTTTATTTGTTCGAATACTTGAGGAATAAAATCAATATCAATTCCGAACTTGCTTACTCCCATTCCACCGATAATTTTATTCGTTTCACCTGCTTCGAACTTCGGATTAATTCTAATTAATACGGTTTGCTTTTTTCCGTATTCACTGCAAATTTTATTTATTAAAAATAATTCCTGTAGTGATTCGGCATTTATCGAGAGAAGATTATTTTCAATTGAAAATCGGAGTTCAGCTTCCGTTTTTGCCGGACCTGTCATCATAATTTTGTCGGGACTGAATCCGGCATCTAACGCCGATTTTACCTCGCCTTCCGAAGCCGTATCACATCCTGCATTGAGCGATTTTATGTGTCTTAGAACTCCCAAATTCGGATTGCTTTTCTGTGCATAAAATATTTGGAAAATATCGGGTATTGCTTTGCGTAATCTTTTATACTGATTTGTAATTACTTCTTTAGAATAGAGAAAAACAGGAGAAGAATAATTATGAATATTTTTTCTGATTTCTTCAAAATCATTTAAATAAAAAAACGGTTGTTTTTCTAACCAATAATTTTTCATCTGAGAAGTTCCTCTAATGTTACTGCCGAATTTGTTTTATCGTCGCGGTATTTTATAATAACCGGACAATACAAATGTATCCCTTTTTCAATACCTTTACCCGAAGTTATCGGTCTGCTACCGGCTATGACCACAGCATTTTCAGGAATCGTGAGAGATTTTTCCGTTGTCTTTTTAATGAATTCGCCTGTTGTGTTATCGAATACGGGAGTGGAAGCGTTTAGTATCACACCTGTACCTATTACAACATTTTTCTTAATAATAGCTCCTTCGTAAATTCCACAGTTACCACCGATAAAAACGTTATCTTCTATTATAACAGGTAATGCACCAATAGGTTCGAGCACTCCTCCAATCTGCGATGCGGCGGAAAGATGAACGTTTTTTCCTACCTGTGCACAGGAGCCTACAAGAGCGTGTGAATCAATCATACATCCTGTGTCTACATATGCACCAATGTTAATATATGCAGGAGGCATCAATATTGTTCCTTCTGCTACATATGAACCTCCCCGTATAGATGAGCCTCCCGGTACTATTCTTATTTTATTTTGTAAAGAAATAGTTTGAAGTGGAAGAGTATCTTTATCGAAATAATTAAAAATTCCGGATTCCATTTCGGTCAATATTCCAAGTTTAAATCCAAGCATAATGGATTCTTTTACCCATATATTTACTTTCCATTCACCATCAATTTTTTCAGCGGCTCTTATTTCTCCTCTTTCCAGGGCAGTCCTGAATTCAGAAAAAAACGAGATGCCTTCTTCTCTTTTCGAATTCTCTTTTATATTGTTTAAATCTTTTTCGAGATTATGCATTTTTTAATATTTGATTCCTAAATCTTTAATGGTTTGTTTAATAATTCTATAAGTATTATCGTTTGATTTATAAAGCGGAGGTCGTAAAATATTTTCCATCAAACCAAGATAATTCATTCCTGCTTTCACTGGTATAGGATTGCTTTCTATAAAACAATTTTTAAATAGTGGCATCAATTTATGATGAACCGTTTTTGCGGTTTTAAAATCACCTTTTAAAATGATATTCAGGTAGCTTGACATTTCTTTCGGTGCAATATTAGACGCTACGCTGATTACTCCTCTTGCACCTGTAACACATAAAGATAATATTTCATCATCGTTTCCCGAAACAACAGAAAATCCTTTCGGTGCGTATTTTATTATTTCGCTTATCTGGCTGTAAATACCCGAAGCTTCTTTTACCGCAATTACATTTTTTAATTCTGCGACTTTTAAAGTAGTCTCAGCAAGCATATTTATCGAAGTTCTTCCGGGAACGTTATAAAGAATTATAGACTTTTTTGTCGATTCGGATACAGCTTTAAAATGATTGAACAAACCTGCCTGTGTCGGTTTATTGTAATATGGAGTAACAATTAAATATCCGTCTACCCCGGTCTTATCGTATTCTTTAATCGTATCTATTGTATGCTTTGTACTGTTTGAACCGGCACCGATGAAGACCGGAATTTTCCCTGAAGCTTCTTCGAGAGCAATTTCAATTATTTTAATTTTTTCATTGTTATCCAGACACGGAGTCTCCCCTGTTGTACCAAGCGGAAGAAGAAAATGTATCCCGTTTTTAATTTGTCTTTTAACGGAATTTCTGAATGTAGTATAATCAACTTCCAGATTTTTTTTGAAAGGAGTTACAAGTGCTGTTCCTACACCTTTTAGTTCTTTCATAATATTAAGTATCTAAATTTTGTTTAAATAATTCTTTAAAATCTGTTGCACCGTCTACATCTTCTATCCATTCAGCCGCTAACACAGCTCCAAAGGCAAAACTTTCACGCGAATATGCTTCGTGGCGAATGTTTATTCTATCTACACTCGATTCAAAACCAATATCGTGTATGCCTTTAATATATCCTTTTCTTATTGATGAAACCGATATACCGGTTTTAATATTTTCGCTTAATATTCTTTTAAGCGTTTCTGCGGTTCCCGATGGCGAATCTTTCTTTTCTTTATGGTGAAGCTCGATTATGTACGAATCATAATCAAACTTGGAAAATAACTTCGATGCATAATCTGTCAACTGAAAGAGAATATTCACACCAACGGAAAAATTTGTTCCGTAAACGAGTTTCTTTTTCTTAGATATAAAATAATCTTTTACTTTATCTAAATTTTTATACCAGCCTGTCGTACCTATTACCGCTCCGCTGAATTTATCCGCTATGATTTTGTAATTTTTCAAAAACGCATCCGGATTTGTGAAATCAATACACACTGAATTTCCCGGGGAAAGGGAATTCAGTTGCTCTGAACTGTGGGTAATTGTTTCAATCGTATGTTTTCTTTCGAGAAGAATCTTCTCGATTTCCTTCCCCATTTTTCCGTAACCGTTTAATGTAATTTTCATTTTATTATCCGAAAAATTCTTTATGAAGTGTTTGAATAACGTTATTAAGGCAATCTTTATCAACAACAAAACTGATGTTAACAATGGAAGCACCTTGAGAAATCATAGTGATATTGTAATTTCCCAAAACCTGAAATATTTTTTTCGCTATGCCGGGTATGTATTTTAGATTATTACCCACTATACATACAAGCGATTTATCTTTTTCCACATTCACTTCCGAAAACAGAGATAGCTCTTTTATGATTTCCTGTAAGTTTTCATCATTATCAAGTGTTAGCGATACATTCACCTCCGATGTAGTAATCATATCGACCGAAGTTTTATATTTGTCGAATACTTCGAATATCTTTTTCAAAAAGCCGTGAGCAAGTAACATCTTAGGGGAATAAATATTTAATACTGTAATTTCTTTTTTACTCGTAATAGATTTTACAAGGTAATCGGATTCTTCTATTACATTTTTAATCAAAGTCCCTTTACCTTCGGGGTGATGAGAGTTTAAAACTCTAACGGGAATATTCTTCTCGATTGCAGGAATAATAGTCGAAGGATGTAAAACCTTTGCTCCAAAGAATGCAAGCTCTGCCGCTTCTTTAAATGTAATTTCATTTATTATTTTTGTATCGGAAACAATTTTTGGGTCAGCTGTAAGAATTCCATTGACATCTGTCCAGATTTCCACTTCTTCAGCTTTCATTGCCATACCGATTATAGAGGCGGAATAGTCCGAACCTCCGCGGCTGAAAGTTGTTGTTATTCCGTCCAGCGTATTTGCTATGAAACCCTGTGTTATCGCCACTTTACCTGCTTTTATTATGGGAGTAAGTTGTTCGGGAGCTTTTTGAGATATCACATCAAATAAAGGCTCAGCATTCGAAAAATCTTTACTTGTGAACATAATATTCCTTGCATCGAGATACTCAGCTTTTATATCTTTTTGATTTAATGCATATGTAAGAATTAAAGTCGATAGAAGTTCACCGTGTGATAATACTTTTGCAATGCTTCTTTCGGATAGCTCGGATAAAAGATATATTCCTTTTATAATATCCCGTAGACCGTCCAATAAATCTTTTGTTTTTGTTTTTAATTCTCCAAGCTTGCTTTCGTTTACAACAAGTTCTGCCGCAATTTTTAAGTGCCTGTCTTTAATTTGTTTTATTATTTCCGATGCTTTCTCGTAATTCCCTTCGGATGCTGTTTTACAACATAGTAAGAGCGTATCCGTTGTTTTTGCAGTTGCAGATAATACTACAACCGGTTTTTTTTCTATACGGCTTTTTACGATATTAATAACCCGGTTATACGCTTCTGAATCCTGAACGGATGTCCCGCCAAATTTCATTACAATCATTTTTTTCTTTTCCTTTCTATGTATCCGTTGTGAATAAGCCATTCTGCATTCAATATTGCCGCACCGGCGGCACCTCTTATAGTATTATGTCCAAGAGCCGTGAATTTCCAGTCGAGTACATTGCACTTACGCAAGTTTCCGGTTGTAATTCGCATCCCTTTATCGTGATTAGCATCGAGCAACGGTTGAGGTCGAAAAGGATTATCGGTATATTCTATTACTTTATTGGGTGAAAACTCAAAATTGTAATTCCGAATTTTTCCGAAAGCTTTTATTATTTCTTCCTTTTTTGCTTTTGTTTTTGTTTCGAATGATACGGATATAGTATGCCCGTCCCTAACTGGAACCCGGTTGCAGGAAGCAGATACTCTAAAATCTGCATAATTGATTCTATCATTTTCGAGTTTACCCAATATCTTTAATACTTCCGTTTGTATTTTTTCCTCTTCATCTTTTATATGGGGAACAACATTACCTAAAATATCCAAAGAAGGAACTCCGGGATAACCCGCTCCCGATATAGCCTGCATCGTAGTAACAATTACTTTGGTTAATCCGAATGTTTTGTAAATTGGAAATAGTGCAATTGCGAGTACTATTGTTGAGCAATTTGGATTTGTTATAATAAAACCGCCGGATTTCCATTTTTTTCTCTGAATATCTATTAGTTTAAAGTGTTCTGAATTAATCTCCGGTATTATTAACGGAACATCTTTTTCCATTCTGTGATTTTTGGAATTGCTTACTACAATGTAACCTGCTTTTGCAAATTCAGTCTCTATTTTCCCTGCTACAGAAGAGTCAAGACCGGAAAATAATATCTTAGCATTA
>JBAZEQ010000201.1:0-5448 GCA_041653855.1 Ignavibacteria bacterium
TTTGTTTTAGAACCATATTGGTCATTAAATTCTTTTGCATTTTCCGGGTTTTGTATATAAACAAATTTTGGTTTGAATGTATCGACTTGTTGTTTCAGAATTTCGATTCGATTATTAGTTGTCAGGAAAACAACATCAAATTTATACCCATTATTATTGAGGTTATTGATTACTTCGAGAGTATTACAACCAATCGAACCAGTAGAACCAAGTATGCCGATTCTTTTATTCAATAAAAAACTACAAATAAAAATGCAGGTCAAAATAAAAATTGACCTGCATAGATTTATAAAAAAATATTAATTCAGGTGTTTATTTATTAATTTTAGATACGCTTCTTTATCCCTGCCACCAACAACTGTTTCAACGATTTTACCTGTTTTATCCAGAATAAATGTAGTAGGAACTGCACCCATATCGTTTCCACTTGCTTTCGAGAAAGCTTGTAACAATTCATCATTTCCATCAACCGTAATATAGGAAAGGGGATTAGTTTTCAAGAATTCTTCAATTTTAGGAGCACTTGCCTGTTGAAATACATTAATACCAATCATCTGGAAATTTTTATCTTTCAAATCTTCAGTAATACTAATAAGGTCAGGCATTTCTTTCTTACATGGTTTGCACCAGGTTGCCCAGAAGTTCAGAAAAACGATTTTTCCTTTTAAATCGTTTAAGGATTTTTTTGTACCATTTTCGGTCCATGTGAAATTAGGAGCTACATTTTTTTCTTTAGAATCTTCAACGGATTCCATTTTATATAGTTTCAAATCGTTCGTATTATCATCAGTTTTTTTAGTTTCTGTTTTTGGTGTTTCTTTAGGTTTATCCGTGTTTTCGGTTTTTTTATCACAGCTAAATATAGTTACTGCGATAACAAGCAATAGAATAATTTGGATTCTTTTCATCGATTTATTTTTTATTAGTTAATAAAGTTAGTTTGTTTTTGAATTAATAATCCGGTGTATTTTCAACATCGTATCCTTTTTCTTTAGCATATTTATACAACTTCTGAGCGAGCAGTTTTCTTGCTCTATGCAATCTACTTCTAACCGTTCCAATAGGGCATTGAACAAATTCAGAAATCTCTTCATAGCTTAAACCTTCAAGGTCGCAAAGAATTATAACGGTTTTAAAATCATCCTGTAAAGAATTAAGAGCAATAGTAACCTGGTCATCGAGGAGATTAGCAAAGACTTTTTCCTGTAAATCAGAAGAATCAATTTTATCGGATTTAATATTTTCAAAGAAATTCTCAATTTCTTCATAATCAACTTTACCGGGAGATTTTTGATTTTTTCTATAGTTGTTTATGAATAAATTCTTCATTATTCTAAACAACCAAGCTTTGCAATTCGTACCTTTTTCGAATTTATGAAAGAACCTGAATGCTCTTAGAAATGTTTCCTGTAATAAATCATCAGCATCGAGTTCATTACCGGTCATTTTATACGCATAATTTCGCAGAATACCTATATGCGGTAAAGCTTCCTTTTTAAATTCTTCCGTTAAATTGCTAATTTCTTCTTCGGATAAGAAACCTTCTTTTTCTTCTTCTTCCTCAAGAAATTCCTCTTCATTATCTATAACATCCTCAATTAACGGAATATTTTTTTTGGGAATTACCTTTTTCTTCTCTTTTTTATTCTTTACTATTTTTTCCGCAGTTTTGTTCATCATTCATCATGAAAGATAAACTACATATTTAATAAAACTTTATCAAGGAAGGAATTTATTGCTTTTCGTAAAAAAGAATAAATGAATTGCTATTATTAAATAAATTGTATAAGTGTATGTAAGTATTTTAATAAATAATATTAAAAAATTAAAATTACGAATTTTATTAAAAATTATAATTTAGAATAAAAAATTTATATTGAATAAATTTACTCTTTTTTATATCACTGAGGGAGAGAAATAATACACAAAAAAATGGGGCGAACAACGGGGCTCGAACCCGTGACCCTCAGAGCCACAATCTGATGCTCTGCCAACTGAGCTATGCTCGCCATAAATACAAAATAGCTTATTATTTTTTCTTTTTCAATGTAAATTAGGTATTATCTTGCAAAAACCGTATAATATATGAATTAAAAGCCTTTGAATTTTCAATATTGCTTAAATGCCCTGCACCTTGAATAAGACGTAAGACAGAATCGGGAATAAGGTTTTTCATTTTCTCGGATACAGAATAGGGAGTTAGCTCATCATCTTCACCGACAAGAATAAGTGTAGGAATATTAAAAGATTTTAAATAATCGATAGCATTAATTCTTGTTGCAAGAGCTAATAACGCACCGCAAATTCCTTCGTCCGAGTTATCTTTTATAATATTGTTGAAGAGACTTTTTATTACTTCGTTATTAAGATTATTTTTTCCCACTAATTTTGGATAAAAGGAAGAGAAGAATTCATCTCTTTTACCTTTTTTAATATATTCAATATTATTTGAGCGATTAATCAGACCAGTATCGTCATCTTTTTCAGCTCTTGTATCAGCCAAAACTAACCCTTTAAATTTACCGGGATTTTTCATATAGCTTCTTAACAAAATATATCCACCCATCGATAAACCGCAAGCAAAAACTTTTTCGAGTTTAAGGTGCTCAATTATCATCAGCAAATCATCGGAAAAACATTCCATCGTGAACTGATTATTTAAGGATTTGCTTTTCCCCAGACCACGAACATCGTAAGTAATTACTCTATATTTTTCATTAAAGAAATCAATTTGGGGTTGCCACATTTTACTACTTAAAGGGAATGCATGGATAAAAATTAAAGGAAATCCTTTTCCTTCATAATCATAAACTTGAATACCGTTCACATTAAATTCGGTCATAAAATTACTCCTTATTAAATTAAAGCATCATTTAGAAATTTTGTAAAATCGTACATTAAATTGAAATTGTAAGTAATTAAATTTACAAGTTCCGGATTTAGTGCAACTTCAGGATTATAAGTTTTACAAACATAAAATTGCTTCATTTTCATAAGTTCAATAAGCAGGTTATTTTTAGATTCTAATTTCAATCTATCATAACCTCTTGGTAAATTTGATAACTTTTCTCCCGATACTTGAATATATTCTTTTGCAAAACTTTTTATCGAAATAATTTTTTTAAAGTAATCAAAATTTTCATATATATATATTCTAATTTTTTTCAATTTATCCGTATCCATACTGTATTGACCACCTGCTACTAAGAATTCATCAGGGGAGAGGTGGAAGTAAAATTGCGGCAATTCAGGTTTTTTTATTGTATTAAAACAAAAAGATGCAGAAGTAATAGTTTTATATGGAGTTTTATCTTTAGAGAACCTGATATCTCTATTAATTCTAAAAATTGATTTGTAATTAACAACAATAGATGAATCAATTTTATATAAATCTCCTGCAAGGTCATCAATAAGCATTCGCATAGGAAGTTTTACAAACTTTTCGTAAGAATCCCTGTTTTTATCAAACCAAATTTTATTATTAAATTTTTTATCTTCGAGTTTTTTCAAAAAAGCGAGACTACCTTTACTAAATCCGAGAAACGGTTCTTTAATCAGACTATCGAGCATATTTTTTTTGATAATATAATCAGTAATGACTTATTAATCTATGATTATCCAAGTAAAAAACATTAAATATTTTTAAAACTTGCGTGTAAATGAAACTTTTAGTTCTATAAAGAGTATTAAAAATAATCTTTATTTTTATTATTATTATTATAATATTTGTAGTTGATTAACTATTTTGAAAAATTAAAACAAAAAAAAACTTATGTTAAAAGTTAAATCTCTGTTAGTTATCTTTGCCCTGTTAGTAGCTTTCGTTGGAACAACGATGGCGAAAGAATTTCCCGGTGATAAAGCCGGAAAAAAAGCTGATTATCTTTATAAGAAGCTTACCCTTACAAATGACCAATACACCAGAGTTTATCAGATTTTATTTGATTACGAATCAAAACTTTATGATAAATGTCATGCAAAGGGACACAAGTGCGATGATAAATGCAAAACAGAATGTAAGACAATGCAAACCACAGTCATAGGTGATATTGATAAAGTATTAAATAAAGATCAGGTTACAAAGTTTGCACCAATGAAAGAAAAATTCTTTAAGATGAGTATGAAGAAAAAAGTGAAGAAAGTAGTAAAAGAAGAAGGAACAGAAACTAAAGAAGTAAAAAAAGATGAAAAGAAAGACGTGAAGAAAGAAACTAAAAAAGAAGAAAAAAAAGACGAAAAGAAGAAATAAATTATTAACAAATAATTTTAAAAAGCAACGTTATAAAGACGTTGCTTTTTTTTTGTAAAAAAATGAGTTTAATTCAATAGAAATTTGAATAGTATAGAAATCGTAAGATAATTGAGAATAGATAAAGATACTACCGGTCAGAATTCAACAATATTAGCAATAATTAGAACGCTAACCGGCAGTAAAAGATATTATAAAATTGAAAAAAGTTATTTGTTTGTTTTACCGTTTGTAAAACCAAATTCTTTCGAATATTCCTGACTCTTACCAGCTAATTTCAGGTTTACTACAATTTTCGTATTTTTGAAAAGAGCACTTTCTTTAAGTACATCCGTAATATCATTGCAAAGATTTTCAGCTTCATGAATGAAATCTACCGGTTTCGGAGTTCTGATAATTTTTCCAGTTTTTGTAGTTTTAAAATCATCTCTGGCAGCGTAAATAACTTCACGGAAGTCTGCTTTTTCAGTGTTAAGGATATCGGATAATGCTTTCTTATTCTCGAAATCCAATAAATCTTCCAAAGAAACTTTTGCATTATTTCTATTTAGGAAATCAAGGAAAGAAAGTAAGTGATTTAATTTCCATTCGAATTTTCCGTCAAGCATATATTTCAAGCTTGAATGAGGAATATTGGATTCGACTGCAATCCTGTAAGGTGTTATACCCCATCTTTCTTTTAAATCTTTGATGATTCTTTTGAGTCTTCTGTTAAGCTTTTGATTGTCAAGCATAGTTTTTAATTTTAATTAATAAAATAGTTGTGAATTAAACTATCAATAAGTATTTATTCTTATAATAAGATATATATTAAAATTGACAAAAAAAAATAAAAAAGTAATTCTAATCATTCACTATTGGAAATTGTAAAAAATAATTTAAAATATCAATGTAATAATTATTTCGTTAGAATAATTTAAAGTACACTATTTTTTTGCCGAAGATTGAAAAACAGACCAAAATTATATCATAAACTAATCAATTTTAGCGGATTTAGTATAAGAAGTCGGGATTTAGTAAAGAACACTCAACATTACGGAAAGACAAAAATGTTGTGTATTTAGAGAATAATTTATAAATTATTATTAACAAATTTTTAGAGATATTACAATTTTTAATGAACTTAACATAGTTACATTCTTTCAGGAGAATTAATTCCAATAATATTAAAACCAAAATATAAAATTTTTTGTACAGCC
>JBAZEQ010000202.1:0-5411 GCA_041653855.1 Ignavibacteria bacterium
AATATTTAACAAGTTTTACTATTTCCGGTCTGTCAGCCCTTGCAACCGTATGGCAATTCATACATATATCCGCAGAAGGAACACTTGCTACTCTTGATTTTTCAACTCCGACGTGACAATATTTACAGTCTATTTGCATATCTCCCGCGTGAAGCTTGTGTGAAAATTTGATTGGCTGCTCGGGTGAGTATCCTATTCCGTTACGCTCGGCATAAGAGGCATAATATGTTACCGTAAATGCCAGCACTGCCGCAAATACAATTATCGGCAAACGGACTTTTAAATTGTAATCAAGTAAATGTTTTTTCATAGAATAGTAATATCCGTAAAATAAATAAAATTACAATAAAATAAATTATTTAAAAATTTAACAGAACCATAATAACATCTCTTCAACTTATTAGAAGTAAAAATATTAACAATAACTTATGTAAAAAAATTTCAAAATTCTTAATTCAATTATTTTTATCCCGAAACCCTAAATGAAAAATTTTTATGTAGATTCATAGACAAAAATAAAAATTATTGATTTTTAATCCGGTTTCAATTCTTTTGCTTTGAATACCAAATTATACTTATATAGCTCTGTATAAAACCGTTCCCACTATACTATTTTATCGCATAGTCACATTTATATATTTTTTTATAAAATATATAAGAGCTAAAATTTGTATAAAAACGGGCAAATGGGTGAAAATATAGTAGGTTAATACACATACTTCGTTTTTTTACTTAAATCATTGTTATTTTAACAAATTAACACGTTACAATTCGTTACTTAAAAAGACAGTATGCGTACTATCTATTTTGCAATGATAACGCCTAAAATTAGCAAAAAACGCAACATTCTACGGCATAATATTTGTAATATGTATTATAGATTTTTAGAAAAACAACAACAAAGGGTAAAACAAAAATGAAAGCTTTAAAAAACACAATTATAGTACTTTTTCTCTTAATACCTGCTTTATCATTCGCTACCAATATTGGTGATTATCAAAGTTCAGGAAACGTTAATTTTACAACAAAGAAAAATTGGCAAACATACAACGGAACAAAATGGGTAAATGCAACTACTCCTCCTACTTTAAAACATAATACAACAACGACTGTTAACAATTATGCTACTATAGATGCAGATATAGACATCGAAGGAGCATTAGTTATTAACACAACAGTTAGCTCAAGCAATATTCCAGATATCAATATACCGGGAAGTTTAATTATAAACAGCGGCAACGGGTTATACTTTTCGGGAAATATTAACGTTTTAACAGGTGGAACATTCACAAATAACGGTCAGATGAATATTTCAGACGGAACACTCACCGTAAGCGGAAATCATACGGTTTCTTCAACGGGTCAGGACTATTGTTTTGGCGGTGTTGTAATTCAATCAACCGGAACAATTGTTAATAATAATGTATTTCAATCTTATTCCACTTTAAATATTAACGGTTCGTTACAAACCAACGGAACAAATTTCTATTTAAGCGGGAACATAACGGTAAACAACAATGCTCAGGTGGTTTTTAATCAAAATGGCGGTTCGGGAAGCATCCCGATTGCAACTTGGAATACCGGCTCTACTTTAATAATAACGGGTGTAACATCTTCCATTCCACAAAATATGAATCAAAGTTTCTATAATTTAACGTGGAATTGCAGTTCGCAAAGCCAAGATTTGAATTTTTACGACGGACTTAAAACCGTAAACGGTGATTTAACGTTTGCCAATACTAACAACAAAAATTTAACTTTATTCGGCTGGGGCTCAAATTCTTTGAACATTGGTGGAAATTTAAATATATCTGGTAACACAAAAGTTACTCTCGGTGGCGGCGGTTCAAGTAATGTAATCTTAAACGTAAATGGAAACTTCTCACAATCAGGCGGTAACTTAGAACTTGGCAACAGTGTCAACACAATGAATATTAAAGGAAATTTCACATCGACAGGCGGAAAAATAACAAGAACAAGCGGCTCTGCAAAAATAAATTTTAACGGTTCTTCAATTCAAACCTTTACATCAAGTAATGCAAACGAATCCTCAAATAATGTTTCTTTAGAGATTGCATCGGGTTCTTCTCTTGTACTTGCAAGCAATATGAATGTTCTTGGAGATGCAAACACAGCGTTCACAGTCTATGGTACTTTAAATATGGGAAATTTTAATATAGTTGATAATTTCAATTTTATTCTTAATGGTACCGGGACTTTGATTTGTGGAACGGGCGTTATTTCTACTTACGGTGCTACTTCTGCTAAATTCGATATTCTTAACGGCGGTACAATTTCTATCGGTTCTCCACTTGGTATTACAACCTCCGGCTCTACCGGAAACATTCAGGTAAACGGAGCAAGAACTTACGTTTCAAATGCAAAATATATATATAGTGGAACTTCGGACCAGGTTACGGGAAACGGTTTACCTGCAAATGTCTCCGATTTCGTTATGTCAAATTCAGATAATTTAACTTTAAGCAACAATGTTACGGTTACAGATTCGCTTTTCATAACTTCGGGTAATCTTATTACGGGAAATTATACTTTTACTTTATCGAACGAAAAATCAGGCTCGTTAGCTTATACATCAGGTTTAATAGAAGGAAAATTCACGAGAGCATTTTCCAATTCTTACTCGTCTTATTTATTCCCGGTTGGAACAGCAAATTTTAAAAGAGTTGTCACTCTAAACTTATCCGGTACTCCTTCTTCTTCTAATGGTACAATCTCGGTACAATATAATTCTGGTGACCCGGGCGGCTCTTTAAATCCTCTCACAGAACCAAACGGTTATGTTGTAAATACATACAGTAAAGATGGTTCATGGCAAATCGATTATTCGGGTACCGCAGGTTTAACTTACGGTATAGCGTTGACAGAGGAAGGAATTCAGGGAGTGTATGTACCATCGATGTTGAGAATTATTTCAAGAACAAACTCATCTTCGAGCTGGGCGTTAAACGGAACTCATTCAAACGGAATTGCTGACCCTATTACTGCACGAAGAAATTATTTAGCATTTTCCCCATCTAAACAGTTTGCAATTGGCGGAAATATGACAGATAATCCTCTCGATGGCTCTCTCCCTGTCGAACTTGTTTCTTTTGCTTCAACTGTTTCGAATAACACAGATGTAAAATTAAGCTGGTCAACATCAAAAGAAATAAATAATACAGGCTTCGAAGTTCAGAGAAAAATAGATAACTCCGATTATCAAAAAATAGGTTTTGTAAAGGGAAATGGAAATACAAATTCGACCACCTGTTATGCTTTCGAAGATAAATCGTTAACATCGGGTACTTATTCTTACAGGTTAAAGCAAATAGATAATAACGGAAATTTTGAATATTTCTTACTGAACAATAAGATTGAAATAGGTGCCGCTAATAAATTCAGTCTTTCGCAAAATTATCCAAACCCGTTTAATCCTGTAACAAAAATCAATTACGCTATAGCGGTTGCAGGACAGGTTACTTTGAAAATTTACGATGTAACAGGAAAAGAAATTAAGGTTTTGGTAAACGAAGTAAAATCTCCCGGCTTTTATTCGATAGATTTCAACGGTATGAATCTTGCAAGTGGAATATATATTTACAGATTAACAGCGAAAAACTTCTCGGATACAAAAAAAATGTCCTTAATAAAATAAGTTTGTTGTTGTATTTTCATTTAAATAAAAAGGGACCGGCAAATCACCGGTCCTTTTTGTTTTATTAAATATTACAAATCTCATATAATATTCTTATACGGCTTCAATCATAATTCCCGCTTACGCTCTATGCACTAACAAATTCTGCCTTTTTTTAATCATTATATATAAATAATATTATATAAATTATTATTTTAATTTTTGGTTTATATTATGTCAAAGAATATTATTCTCGCTTTCCTGATTTTGCTTTCTGTAAATCTGCTTTCTCAGGATTTCTCCGAAGACGAAAAACAAATTCTGATTTATCAGGATACCCGCTCGCTCGGAGAAAATAAAGAGCTTACAAAATATCTCGATTCAAAGAATAACGACCTTGTAATTAAAACTCTTTATGCTTTCGCTAACATAGCCGATTCGAATACGGTCGACGATATTGCTAAAATTTTAATTTCGACTCATAACGATAACAAAAAATCTGCTGCTGCATTTGCACTTGGTCAAATTCCCTGCGTAAAATCAAATGAGTATCTTGTAAAAGCTCTATATTCCGAAACAAGTAACCCTGTTCTTTCTTCAATTTTAGATGCACTTGGAAAAATAGGGGATGAATATTCGTTAAATCTGGTATTTGAATTTAAAAATAATGATGAAGAGATTATCAAAGCAAAAACACTATCCATAGCACGCTTTTTTATAAGAAATATTAAATCGGAAGATGCGGTGTCATTCCTTGCCGGGGTTGTCAATTCGGATTTTAACATATCCGCTAAAAAATATGCTGCGTATGCACTCTATAGAACACGAAATCAAGCTATGCTTTCTCCTATCCACGAATACATAATTAATCTTACAAAAAACGAAGATGCTTTCGTACGTATGTGGGCTTTTTCTGCACTTGGATATATCGGGGACATTAATGATATGGATTATGTATTAAATGCATTAAACAATGAAAACAATTGGAACGTAAAAGTAAACTTACTTAATTCCCTACCGCTCTATAAAAAAACAAGCGAAACAATTCTCGACGAAAAACTTATAAACGCCATTACGTACAGATATGATGATGCTAATCCGAATGTCGTTCATACTGCTTTACGTGTAACAGCTTTACTCTTTTCGGAACTTAGCCAGCCGAATCAAAATCTGCAAACGGTAAAAGACCGGCTCGAATGGTTTTTTCCGCCGGACAAAGCCGTAGAGTGGCAGGATAAATGCGAAGCAATACTTGCTTACGGTACTATTTTTAAAGATGATGTAAAAGATGTACTTTTTCTTAAAATGTCCGAGACCGAAAATACAGATTTAATCCCTTATATCATAAAAAGTTTTCGGTTTTTTAAAAAAGGAATGGTATACAAAGAACTTACCGACTCAATCAGGACTGTTGTCCAAAGATACAATAAATCGAAAAATCAGGAATCGGGCGAAATGGTTCAGGATGCAACATTGGCAAGTATTTACAGGGCTTATGTGGAAACTCTTTCCGCCTTGAAAAATAAAGTAGATGCCGAAAACCAAAAACGCATTATGCTCATACTTTCTGAGTTTACCGGTTCAAAAGACCCGTCGATTCTGGACGTTTGTTTCACGGCTTTGAACGATTCAATTTATTTGGGAGAGAGGAATAATGTAAAATTAGTTTTAATGCTGGATTATAAAGAACTCTCCTATCCGAAAGACAAAGACGCTATGATACTCTTTATAAACGAATTCGGGGAACTAAAAATGAACGAAGCTGAAAATATTTTAA
>JBAZEQ010000203.1:0-5364 GCA_041653855.1 Ignavibacteria bacterium
TTTGATTTCCATCATTCGGCTAACGATATTTTTGAAAACATTCATCCGCGGGAATTAAAACTCGGCGGAGCAGCATTGACCTCTTTAATTTATTTAATAGATAAGTACGGAGTACAATAATATTAATGAGCATAAAGCCCAAATTAAACCTGCTCGATACAACAGTTGCTGTAGTAAGTCTTGTTGTGGGAATAGGAATATTTCGCACACCTGCACTCGTGGCAAAAGAAACCGGAAGTCCCGAACTTTTTTTTGCGGCTTGGATAACGGGTGGAATAATTGCTCTGCTAGGCGGACTAACATTTGCAGAACTCGGTTCACGTAAGCCGCTTGCGGGAGGCTTTTATAAGCTCGCATCGGAAGCATATCACCCGGCACTTGCTTTTATGATTAACTGGTTAGGTGTAATAATCACAAGCGGTGCAACGTATGCGGCAGTGCTGATTCTCGGCTCGGAATATTTATCAGCTTTGATTCCAATCGAAGGAATAAATTCTCCATTCGGATTAAAAATTACAGCAACCTGTATTGTAATAATATTATTCATAATTAATTTTCTCGGTATTAAAACAAGTGCTACGGTTTTAAATGCAATTACGATTTCTAAAATCGGAATAATAATAATTTTTAGTTTTCTTGCAATTTTTATTTCAGGGAATAATGCCGATACCCCGGTTGTTCCGTTAATTCAAAATCCATCTTTATTTTCTGCTTTCTCGAACGGATTGATTGCGGTGTTTTTTACTTACGGCGGATACCAGCTAATTATGATTCTATGTGCTGGCTTAATAGAGCCGAAAAGAAATTTAAAACGCGGAATTATATTTGGCGTTGTTACTACTATAATAGTATATCTTTTAATAAACTTTGGATATTATAAACTGCTCGGCACAGAAGGGGTAGCAAACTCCCCTCTTATCGCCGCTGATACAGCAAGAATAATATTCGGTAGTACGGGAAGTAAAATTATATCTTTCGTAATTTTCATATCAGCCGCAGGATTTGTAAACGTATCGCTGATGCATCTGCCGAGGATTTTTTATGCTATGGCAGATGATAAAGTGATACCATC
This sequence comes from Ignavibacteria bacterium, assembly GCA_041653855.1. Classification (GTDB taxonomy): domain Bacteria; phylum Bacteroidota; class Ignavibacteria; order Tepidaquicellales; family Tepidaquicellaceae; genus FEN-1279. The sequence continues at coordinate 1,073 of JBAZEQ010000203.1, forward strand.
GGTTTTTATGAAGGTAAATGATAAAACACAGGTACAGGAATATTCGCTTATTCTATTAACAATAATAATATTAATCTTCATAATTTTCCAAGGACAATTCGATAAATTGCTCAATATAATTATGTTCAACGATAACCTTGTAATAGCTATAGTTGCCTCTACAATTTTTGTATTTAGAAAAAGAAAATCAGATACGGTAGAATATACAGGTTTAAAAGTAAATCCGATTATACCGGCAATATTTATTTTATTTTTACTAATTGTATCTTTTAAAGCATTTTCGCAAGACATCACTTCAGGACTAATTAGTATTTTAGTTTTATTTTTGGGATTACCTATTTATTTTATTTTGAGGAAAACTGTAAAATAGAAAATGGAAAATTGAAAGTTGAATATGGTGCGGGAAGAGGGACTTGAACACCATCCCGTTTACGGGACCACCCCTTCTATAAATTAAAAATAGAAAATGGAAAATGATTTTAAATTTAACATTTTAAAGAATTGTACATTGTACATTTGAAATTGTACATTGAATATGGTGCGGGAAGAGGGACTTGAACACCATCCCGTTTACGGGACCACCTCTTCTATAAATTAGAAAATAGAAAATGATTTTTAATTTAACATTTAACATTTATAATTTAACATTGTGATGTGGTGCGGGAAGAGGGACTTGAACCCTCACGCCGACGTGGCGCCACCCCCTCAAGATGGTGCGTCTACCAGTTTCGCCATTCCCGCAGAGTTATTGATTTACAAAATAGTGATTTTAGAAATGGAAATAAAGAGAATAAAAAATGAAAAAAATCATTGAACACAAATAACACAGATTATACAAGATTTTCACAAATAGAACTTCTAACTTCTACCTTCTGGATTCTAACTTCTTAACTTCTGCAAGTCATTAAAGAGTTTAACTTCTTTTGCAGATAAATTCTTTGGCATTTGAATATTCACTTTTAAGTACAAATCACCGAATTCGTTTACAGTTCCGTATTTCGGCATACCGAGTTTTTGTAGACGTAATGTTTTTCCGAATTCGGATTCTTTTGCAATGTCAATTTTAATTGTACCTTTAAGAGTTTTGAATTGGACTTTTCCTCCAAGCACTGCGGTATATAAATCAACATTAATATCAGCATATAAATCATTATCCCGACGTTCGAAAATATTATGTTTTAAAATATTAATTTTAATCAACAAGTCCCCTGCCTGTCCTCCGCCTCTGCCAGCGGAGCCTTTACCGGGAATTTTCAATAAATTTCCATCGGGAATTCCGGGTTTGATATTTAATTTTATGGATTGCCCGTTGTGTTTAAAAACCCTTGTCGTTCCGCTGTAAGCTTCTTCAAGCGTAATATTCATTTCCGCCTGATAGTCGTGACCACGTGACTGCATAGTACGTCCGCCTCTACGTTTTTTCTGACCGCCAGCGAATCCACCACCAAATAGCATATCGAAAAAATCCGAATACCCACCCGAGCCGCCGAACATATCTTCGAAATCCCCATTGAAAGAATAAGACTGCTGACCTCCGCCGGCATTAGCATATTGCGACCAATCGAATCCCTGTCCGGCATTACCCGATTGCTGGTAATACTTATAATTCTCGCCAAGCTCATCGTATTTTTTTCTTTTACCGGGGTCTCTTAATACTTCGTTAGCCTCGTTTATTTCTTTGAATTTTTCTTCGGCTGATTTATCACCTTTGGTTTTATCAGGATGATATTTTTGTGCAAGCTTCCTATAGGCTTTTTTGATTTCATCCGTAGAAGCTTTTTTATCTACGCCAAGAACTTTATAGTAATCTTTATAATCCAAATTTATTCAATGTTAAATTTCAAATGTAAAATGTGAAATTAAGAACTATAAACAAATTAACAAATATAATATTTTGATTAAATGAAATCATTTTTCGCTTAGTATTTATAATTTGCGTTTTTTGCATCCCGATTTATCGGGATAACATTTAACATTATTTTTAGAAAACGTTTTTATCTTTGAGACTGGAATAACTATCTTTAGTAATAACGATGTGGTCGAGCAGTTCAATTCCCATAATTTTTCCTGCTTCATAAAGTCTTTTAGTAATTCTGATATCATCATCAGACGGTTCGGTATCACCGGAGGGATGATTGTGTGCAACGATTATTTGAGCGGCGTGCCGCCTGATAGCGGATTCGAATGTTTCCCGCGGATGAACGAGGCTTGCACTAAGAGTTCCTTTAGAAGTCTTATCAATACCAATTAACCTATTTCGGACATCAAAGCTAACCACAAAAAAATGTTCTTTTGAAAAATCTTCAATTTCAGTTTTAATGTATTTCACAATTTCTTCGGGTTTCGTGATTGCATTCTTTTTCACTCTTTCTTTTTCAAATTCGAGATTTTCTTTTAATAGTCTTTTTGAAAGCTCAAAACTTGCGACAAGCTGGCAGGCTTTTGCAAGACCTATACCGCGGATTTTCATAAGGTCATCGATAGAAGCTTCAAGAATTTTCTGAAGACCTCCGAAATGCAGGATAAGTTTTTGAACCGTAACCAAAACGGATTCTCCTTTAATTCCCTTGCCGAGTATAACAGCAAGCAGGTCAGACGAGGATAAGCTTGCAACGCCTTTATCCCTCAGCCGCTCACGTGGTCTTTCGGATTTAGGTAAATCCCTGACGCTAAAAGAATACTTTTCATTGTCCATAATGAAATATGGTAAAGAAAATCGTTACTTGAAATACAAATATTAAAGGAGAAAATTCGAGCTAAGTACACGACACTTTTGTCTAATATTCAATAAAGTAAAAATTACCAAACAAATAAAAAATCAAAAGTTAAATAAAACTAATCAATTTAAGTGGATTCCGTATAAGAATCCCGATAAAAAACATCGGGATTTCGTATAAATCACTCAACATTACGGAATGACAAAAGTGTCGTATTCGAGTCCGTAGAGTGTAAGAAGTGTGTAGAATGCAGAGAATGTAAAAAGCAAAAAAAGTATAAGGTTATATAGCTATATAAAAAAACGTTGTTTTCACATTTTCAGCAAAATCAGTGATAGTCCAGATAATCCGGACGGAAATAAAAATAACAATATTTCATTATTTTTAATGATTATACATCTTTCCTATGCTTTAGCTTAAGTACAGTTTTTTAGAGTCTTATAACGCTCTTACTTTTTCCTGACGTATATATGTTTCACATTTCTACTGCCTGTATCACGTTCGTCGATTACGAATATATTCATATTTTTTATTAAGGGCAGCATTTTTGAGTAACCATAATTCCGGGGGTCAAAGTCGGGTTTCTTTTTCATCATTAAGTTACCAAGGTCGCCCAAATAAGCCCAACCGTTTTCGTCGGCAAGGTCGGTAATGCTGTCTGTGATTAGCTTCATTATTTTCGGGTCAATTTTACTTAACGGTTTTTTTGCATATGAGGTCGAAGATTTCGAGAATTTTTTGCTGTTATATTCGGGGTGACTTTCTATTTCGGGTTTCAGGATTTCGATATATATAAACTTATCGCAAGCTGTTATAAACGCATTTAGTGTTTTCTTTTCTCCGATTCCTATTACTTTCATTCCGGCTTCTCTTAGTCGTGTAGCGAGTCTAGTAAAATCACTATCGCTCGAGACTATACAGAAGCCATCGACCTTACCGCTATATAAAATATCCATAGCATCTATTATAAGCGAACTATCGGTAGAATTTTTTCCTGTCGAGTAGCTATACTGCTGGATTGGAGTGATAGCATTTTCAAGAAGAACATTTTTCCATCCGGAAACATTTGGTTTGGTCCAATCCGCATAAATTCTTTTAAAGGTTGGTATTCCATATTTTGCTATTTCCTCGAACATTTCTTTTACGTATGAATAAGATACATTATCAGCATCTATTAACACAGCGAGTTTGAGATCTTTTTTTGTTTCCATAATATTTTTGGTCAGGATTTTTTATAATAACCGCTAACAATGAAATATATGCATTGTATAAATTTTAAACAATTTATTTTGAACGTATTACTACAAAAGCATATTATTTCAATTTTAGCTTTTTCGGTTTGGTTATTAGCATTAGTATCTCCATCATTTGCAGAGATATAAACCCTTTAATCCGATGTTCCTGCAAAAACGATACTTCCATTATACAAATGAGATTAATCATCGGGATGACTTAGACGGAAATAAATAAACTCAATAAATTTCTTTATTGAGTTTATTTGTCGGGATGAGAAGACTCGAACTGACAACCCTCCCGATTTCATCGGGATGACTTAGACGGAAATAAAAAAACCCA
>JBAZEQ010000204.1:0-5336 GCA_041653855.1 Ignavibacteria bacterium
TTGTTCGCGAAGGTCCTACACGCATTAATGAATTAATTGATTATGGTGTCAGATTCTCAAAAGAAAAAGACCATTTCCTGCTTGGCAAAGAAGGCGGGCATTCGAGAAGCAGAATAGTTCACGCAAAAGATTTAACAGGAAAAGAAATCGAGAGAGCTTTGCTGTATGATATAGCGAGAAATAAAAACATAGAAATACTCGAGTATTTTTTCGCAATAGATTTTCTGACTGAAAAAAATTTAAGGAATACCGGAGAGCAAAATTGTAAAAAATGTTTTGGCATTTATGCTCTCGATGCGAAAAAAGAAAAAATAGTAAAAATTGTTTCTCAAAAAACTATTCTTGCTACCGGTGGTCTTGGGCAGGTTTATCTTCACACTACAAATCCTGCAATCGCTACTGGGGACGGCTTTGCAATGGCATATCGGGCAGGGTGCGAACTTGATAATATGGAGTTTGTTCAATTTCACCCGACAACTTTATACGAAAAAGAAGTTGAAGTTGATTCGCAGGTCTTTTTAATCTCGGAAGCAGTCAGAGGAGCCGGTGCAGTTTTAAAAAGAAAAGATGGCAAGGAATTTATGCATAAATACGATAAAAGGAAATCTCTTGCTCCGCGTGATATAGTGGCAAGAGCAATAGATAACGAACTTAAAAAAAGCGGTGAACTATTTGTATATCTCGACTTAAGCCCTATTAAAAAGGAAAAAATAAAAGAAAGATTTCCGCATATCTATGAGCAATGCCTGAAGCGGGGACTGGATATTACAAAAGAAATGATTCCTGTAGTACCTGCAGCACATTATGCCTGCGGAGGAGTGAAAACCGATTTAAACGGAAAAACTAATATAGAAAATTTATTTGCCTGCGGTGAAGTGGCTATGACAGGTGTTCACGGAGCAAACAGGCTTGCATCGAATTCGCTACTCGAAGCGGTTGTATTTTCAGATAGTATTTATCAATTTGTAAAATCGAATATTGAAAAAATTAAGAAGAACGAATTTTTAACAAGAAAGGAATTGTATGACCTATCCGAAAGTATTTATGAATGGGATGACTCCGGAACGAAAAATGCCGATGAATGGATTTTGATTTCACATAACAAAAAAGAAATCAAAGAAATAATGAGCGATTATGTGGGCATCGTAAGGAATACTTACCGCTTAAAAAGAGCATTAACTCGAATAAAAATGATGAAAAAGGAAATAAAGGAATTTTATAACAGGACAAAAGTTACGGTTGAATTGCTTGAACTCAGGAATCTTGCTTTGGTTGCATACATCATTATTAAATCTGCTTTAAACAGAAATGAATCCCGTGGATTGCACTTTATGCTCGATTTTCCGGAAAGAGACGATGTTAATTTTTTAAAGGATACAATTATTACAAAAAAGAATAATTGATTATAATGAATGATGTTCAAAAAAATTTTTTATCGATTGTAATTGTTACGTGGAATAGCGAAGAAGATATTGCGGAATGTCTCGGTTCGATTTATAATGAATTCTATGATGAATCAAAATTAAAAGTCGAAACTATAGTTATTGACAATAATTCCGATGATAACAGTGTAGCCGTAATAGAGAATTTCATAAAAATATTCCCTTACGATGTCAAGTTGATAAAAAATTCAGATAATCTTGGTTATACAAAAGGATGCAACCAGGGAGTAAAAATTGCAAGCGGTAATTGTGTCTTACTGTTAAATCCCGATACACAGATTCGGAATGATGCACTATCAAAAATGATTGAATACATAGAAAAGAGAAGTGAAGTTGGAGCGATAGCTCCACAACTTTATACGAGACACAAGGTAATTCAATATTCCTGCAGAAGATTTCCAAGATATATAGATTTATTTTTTGAAATTTCCCGGTTATCAGTGATCTTTTCATCCAGTAAAATTTTTGCGAGATGGAAAATGAGGTATTTTAACCACGAGGAAATTTCGGAAGTTGAACAACCAATGGCAGCTGCACTTTTGATTAAAGCTGATATGTTCTTCAACGATATCGATACCTGCAAGCAGATTTACAATCTCGGGTATAAAATTATTTTTTATCCCGATGCTAAAGTATATCATAAAATCGGAACGAGTATTTTGAAAGACAGGGTCAGAATGATAAAAGCGTGGAATAACGATTGCCTGAGTTATTTTAAAAAAAATGAATACAATCCTTTCCTTCACATTTTATTGTTGATAGGTCTGAAAACTTCGGGCTTTTTTAGGATTTTATTTACAAAAATTTTTTACAGGTAAAGTTTAAATATTTAGATTTTATTAATTTATTGAAATATTTATTTTTATTGATGTTTTAAACTCTATGGTGCAAGAAAATTTATCGAATAGGGAAAAAGAAGTTTTAAGATATATTGTTGAAAATTTCATCAAATATGCACTGCCCGTTGGGTCAAGAGCAATCTCTAAAAAAACGGATTTGAATTTATCTTCCGCTACAATTCGAAATGTGATGAGTGACCTTGAAGGTCTTGATTTACTTGAAACTCCGCATACTTCGGCAGGGCGAAAACCCACTGATAAAGGATATCGTTACTATGTGGATTCATTGATGAATAAAGAAAATCTGAATAAATCCGAAATTAATTTTATAAAAAGCCAGATAGAAGATTCAAAAACTTCAGTCGTGGATAATGAAGATTTGTTTCTTGAAACGTCGCGTATACTTGGAAAAATTTCCCATCAGCTTGCGGTTGTAACCCAGCCATTTTTGAATATGGGAATATTCGAAAAGCTCGAGCTGATAAATATTTCTTCTAAAAAGATTCTTGTTGTGCTTAATATTAAATCGGGTTATGTGCGAACAGTTATGATGGAAGTGGAAAGCGAAATATCCCGCGATAAACTCGATAATCTTGCAACATTTTTGAATGAAAGATTGCAGGGGCTGACTTTAAAGGAAATTAGGGAAACATTCGTAGAGAGGGTTACGGATTATAAATACAAAGAGCCCGAATTAATTCAGATGTTTATAAACTCCATTGATAAATTATATTTTGACGAAGAAAAGGGAAGAAAAATTTTTGTTGGTGGTACAGGTGATATTATAACGCAACCGGAATTCGACGACCCGAAAAATTTTAAAAGTATCATAGATTTAACTGAAGATAAAAACCTCGTTGTTCATATCTTTCAGAAACCGGGAAAAAGAAATAATGAAGTTATGATTTCAATTGGTTCGGAAAACAATGAAAAGAAATTAAGAGATTATAGCGTGGTTTGTACTTCGTACAGCTTTGGTGAAATTAAAGGCAGTATAGGAATAATCGGACCAAAGAGAATGAATTATAAAAAAATGGTTTCTTTGATTGAATATACTTCGAAATTAATTTCAGAAAAATAAAAATAAATTGATAATATAAAATATGACCAAACACGAAAAACACAAAGAAGAAAAAAAAGAAATAAAAATAAAAGATACAAACGGAAAAGTAAAACCCGATTTAGCGGATGTTAAAGATGAAAAAACGGAAATCGAAAAAATGAAACGTGAAGTGGAATCTTATAAAGACACATTGCTAAGAAAAGTAGCCGAGTTCGAAAATTATAAAAAAAGAACTGAAGGAGAAATATCAAACTATTTAAAATTTGCTTCCGAGCATATAATAAAGCAGCTTATACCTGTTTACGATGATTTCAGCCGCTCACTCGATTCGATAGAAAAAGGCGAAACCAAAGATTTTGAGACTCTGAAAAAAGGTGTTGAACTGATTTTTAATAAATTTGAAAGCGTTTTGAAAAAAGAGGGTCTGAAAGAAATGGATGTGATTGGAAAAGAATTCGATGTTAATCTTTGTGATGCCCTGCTTCAGGTTACTAAGGAAGGCGTAAAACCGCACACTGTAATAGATGTAGTGGAAAAAGGATATTTTTTAAAAGATAAAGTTATTAAACACGCAAAAGTGCTGGTATCGGCTGAAGTACCGAAAGCAGAAGAAAGTAAAGAAAAGGAAAATGACTAAACGCGATTATTACGAAATCCTCGAAGTAAATAGAAGTGCATCGACGGATGAGATAAAATCCTCATACAGAAAACTTGCAATGCAATACCATCCCGATAGAAACCCGGGTAATAAGGAGTCGGAAGAAAAATTCAAGGAATGTGCAGAAGCATACGAAGTGCTTTCCGATACACAAAAACGTCAGCGTTACGACCAGTTCGGACACCAGGGAGTCAATTCTACTGGCTTCCAGGGCTTCGATAACATTAATGATATTTTCTCACACTTCAGCGATATATTCGGCGGATTCGGAAGAAGTGGAAGTATATTTGATGATTTTTTTGGCGGCTCATCTTCACACCGCAGTCATTCACGGGGTATTTCGGGCTCGGATTTGAAGATAAATCTGAAATTAACTCTGGAAGAAATTGCAGATGGTATTGAAAAAACTTTAAAAGTTAAAAAGTATAAACCCTGTCCGACCTGTAACGGTACAGGTGCTAAATCCGGAAGTGGATATGTAGCCTGTTCATATTGCAATGGCACAGGTGAAATCAGGCAGGCGACACGCTCGATATTCGGACAGTTTATAAATGTATCCGAGTGTCATCATTGTAACGGCGAAGGCAGAATTGTAAAAGAGAAATGCCCTGATTGTTCGGGTGAGGGAAGAGTAAAAGCGGAAGCGACTATAAAAGTAAATATTCCTGCAGGTGTGGTCGAAGGAAATTATATTCCTCTCCGTGGACAGGGAAACTCAGGCGCACGAGGAGGTGAGAACGGAGACTTGCTTGTATTTATTGAAGAAGCTAAGCATAAATATTTTACACGGCTGAATGATGATATTATATATGAACTTGAAATAGGTTTTCCCGATGCAGTGATGGGAGTGGAAGTTGTAGTACCTACATTAAAAGGAAAAGCAAAACTGAAAGTCGAATCTGGTACACAGGCAGGAAGCGTACTTAGAATGAAAGATAAAGGCATAAAACATCTCAATGGCTACGGCAGGGGCGACCAGCTTGTAAAAATAAATATTATTACACCTAAAAAAATATCTTCGAAAGAAAAAGAACTTCTGAAAGAACTCTCGAAATCGGATAACTTTAATCCAAAAAAAACAAAGGATAAAGACGATAAGACTTTCTTCAAGAGCGTGTTCTCTTAGTGTATAGAGTGTATGGAGTGTATTGAGTGTGTAGAGTTCGTAGATCTTTTTAACTCGTTCCAACGCTCTTAAAATCCGCCTTAGGCGAGTAGCGTTGGAATACAATATATTTTTCTCTCAAATAAATCTGTGAAAATCATATCAATCAGTTTTTATCTGCGTCAAAGATTCTAAACCAATATAGATAATTCCCTCGTTCCAACGCTCT
>JBAZEQ010000205.1:0-5304 GCA_041653855.1 Ignavibacteria bacterium
TTTATATCTTCTTTTACAAATGGGAATAAATCATTCAATGCGTTTCTTCTTTCGGCTTCGGTGTCGGACATAATCATTTTTCTAAGTAAGAATAATGCCTTTTCTGCACCTTCTCCGTAAAACATATGCTCTGTTCTGAAAAGCCCAATACCTTCGGCACCAAACATTCTTGCCTTTGCGGCATCTTCCGGTGTATCTGCATTGGTACGGATTTTCAACACTCTTACTTTATCACAAATTTTCAGGAATTCAACAAGTGTTGGATTTTCAGCATCGACATCTATCATTGGAACCTGTCCCTGGTATACATAACCTCTTGTACCGTTCAACGAAATCCATTCACCTTCTTTTACGGTATAACCACCGACAGTGAATTCCTTCTTTTCCATATCGACTTCAATCGTACCTGCACCTACTATACAGCATTTTCCCCATCCACGTGCAACAAGTGCCGCGTGGGATGTCATACCGCCGCGTGCAGTTAATATTGCTTCTGCCGCTCTCATACCTTCTATATCTTCTGGATTTGTTTCTTCACGTACCAGCACAACCTGTTTTCCGTTCTTTGCCCATTCAACTGCATCGTTTGCAGAAAACACAACCTGCCCTGTTGCTCCGCCCGGACCTGCCGGTAAGCCTTTTGTAATTCTAATCGCATTTACTTCCGCCGCCGCTTCGAGTATTGGGTGAAGTAATTCATCGAGCTGTTCAGGTTTTACTCTTGTAACTGCTTCTTCTTTTGTGATGAGTTTTTGCTTGAACATATCAACAGCCATTTTCACTGCCGCCGCACCGTTTCTTTTTCCAACTCTGCACTGTAACATATAAAGTGTTCCGTCCTGAATTGTGAATTCCAAATCGAGCATATCGTGATAATGCTTTTCAAGACTTCTTTGTATCTTGTCTAATTTTTTGTAGACTTCAGGCATTCCGAGTTCGAGTGAAACGAGATGTTCATTATGTTCGCTTTTACCGACTTCATTAATCGGGTTTGGGGTTCTTATTCCGGCTACAACATCTTCGCCCTGTGCATTTACAAGCCATTCACCGTAGAAATTATTTTCACCTGTTGCGGGGTTCCTTGTGAATGCAACACCTGTTGCAGATGTATCACCCATATTTCCGAATACCATTGACTGCACGTTTACTGCAGTGCCCCATTCATCCGGAATACTTTCAATCTTTCTGTAAGATATTGCTCTCTTGCCCATCCAGCTCTGAAATACCGCACCAACCGCTCCCCAGAGTTGCTCCATAGCATCTTCCGGGAAAGGTTTGCCGAGAACTTCAAATACTTTTGCTTTGTAAATTTCTACAAGCTGTTTCAAATCATCTGCGGTTAAATCCGTATCTAACTTATAACCTTTTTCGGATTTCATTTTGTGAAGTTCTTTTTCAAGCTGGTGTCTTACACCTTTACCTTCGGCAGGTTCTATTCCTGCCGCTTTTTCCATCACAACATCCGAATACATTTGAATCAATCTTCTTTGTGAATCGAATACAAATCGTGGATTTCCTGTTTTTGCAATCAGACCTTCGCGAGTAGCATCGTTTAATCCAACGTTCAAGACGGTTTCCATCATACCGGGCATAGAGCTTCTTGCACCCGAGCGAACCGAAACGAGCAATGGATTAACTTTATCGCCGAATTTTGCACCCATTTGCTTTTCAACTTTTGCCAGGGCACTTAAAACCTGTGATTTTAATTCTTGTGGATATTTTTTCTTATTGTCATAATAAGCCGTACAGACTTCCGTTGAAATTGTGAAACCTGCCGGAACCGGTAAACCGATGTTTACCATTTCTGCAAGATTGGCACCCTTACCGCCAAGGAGGGTTTTCATATTTGCTTTACCATCTGCTTTTTTTCCACCGAAATAATATACATATTTTTTAGGCATACTAATACTTCCGTTTTAATTTAAAAATGTAACTATAAATTTAACGATTTTGAATTACAGAATACAGGCAAAAATAACTGTAGAAGCAATCTAAAATCGCTGTTTTCTTTCTTTAAATGTAACAAATCTCTCTTAAAAAAATTAAATAAACGGTAAAATAATTGCAAATAAAAAGTGAAGCACTAAATTTCAAAGCCTAAACTCAATTCCTGCCTAATACAGGCAGGCAAATCATGACGTCTAAAATCATAAATTTCCGAATTAACCAGAAGTACAGATTGCAGAATATTTTGACAATAACGGGTATAAAATTTTACCTGTTTTTTTATAACCGAATTACCAAGATTTACTTAATTCAATTAAACACAACAGCTATGAAAAAATTATTTTTTGTAATTGGATTCTTACTACTCTTTGGAAATGCTTATTCACAGTATAATTTAGTGTGGTATAGAAATCAACAGAATTTGTTTCATCTGAACGAAAATCCAAGTAATAAATCTTTAACAATCGATTCTTTAGAAAATATATATACGGTTTATTATTCCATCGATTCTGCTAATATTGTTCAATTAATAACTACAAAATATAGCTATTCAGGAGAACATATATGGAGTAGAACTCACGGCATAAAAATAGGCTCGGGAATTGGTGACTATCCCTGTCTAATAAAAAAATTACATAATAACAAGATTGCTGTTTTGTATAATTTTATTGATGAAAATAACCATAATAAAATTGGTTTATTAATTTATGATGCGGATGGATTATTAATATATAACACGAAATATAAAATCAACAGCAACGAAGATAGCTTTGTGAATCAATTCGATATAGATAAATCAGACAATATTTATATTACTGGCTATTCAAATGGGGGGTATAGTAAATTTATTACATTAAAATTCAATTCTTCTTGTAATTTGCTTTGGGAAAAGATATTCGCCGAACCTTCACAAGGTTTCGATATAGTTACCGATTCTCTTGGTAACGTTTATATTTGCGGTGCTGCAGATACTAATTCTTTATTAAAAACGTATATGATGACCGTAAAATATGATAATTCGGGAGTACTAAAGTGGAGAAAATTTTATGGGTATCAAAATTCAGGGGTATCAGGACTTGACCAAGCAACACAGATTAAACTGGATGACTCACTAAACGTCATCATTGGGGGTTCTTGTTTTACAAATAGTTATTTTCAAACACTCGCTAAATATAAACCTAATGGTGAACTATGCTGGGTGAAATTAAATACATCTATGATGGGAACGTGCAACATTACAACAGACTCAAAATGCAATATTTATGTTTCGGGGTATAGAGAAGGTTTACCCGGATATATTTTGAAATATAGTCCCGGAGGTATTCTCAAAACAACTTTCTCATCTTCGACAGATTATGTTCATATCATTAAATACTTTAAAGGAAAATATCTTTATTCTGCTGGAAATAAACTGAGAGGAACAATTACACAAAGAGATTTTTATTTCTCCTTACTGGATACGAATTTAAATACTGTTGAAAGTCATACGCTTTCTATTGACTCAAGCACAAGCAACCACTATAGTTCTATGGAAGTTGATTTAAAAGGAAATGTTTTTTTGTCTGGAGTGTGCTATTATGAAAATATTTATCCTCCACATTATGAATTTACGACCGTAAAACTATCTCAACCGGTAGGAATCCAAAACATCTCGAATAAGATACCGGACAGATATTCTCTTTCCCAAAACTACCCGAACCCGTTTAATCCAAATACAATTATAAGATTTCAGATTAAAGGAATGTCATCCCCGCATGTTTTAGGCGGGGATCTCATAACATTAAAAATCTATGACATCCTCGGAAAAGAAGTAGCAACACCTGTTAATGAAAAACTTCAACCCGGCGAATACGAAGTAACCTTCGATGGCAGCGGATTAACATCGGGAATTTATTTTTACAGGCTGACTTGCGGTGATTTCACTCAAACAAAAAGAATGTTATTAATAAAGTAGAAGTTAAAAACGTTCCAACGCTAGAGCGTTGGAACGAGGAATTTTTAATTTTATTCTGATTATTTTATAACCTGTTATCTGTTATTTGTTATCTGTTATTTATCGAAGACCTGCTGTGGCAGGCTATTTGCTATATATCCAGATAATTCTGCTCTTCGTTTTTAAATATTTGTAACAGTTCGGCTTTGCTTTTCGCTTCGAGCAAACTTTTTCTGAACTCATCTTTATTCATAAGTCTTGAAATCCTGCTAAGGAGCTTAATATGTGTATTCAACATACTGTCTTTTCCAACAAGTAGAAAAATAAATTGAACTTTTTCCGAATCGATTGAATCGAAATCAATAGGCTCGGAAAGAATTCCAAATGCGGCGACTATATCGCTTATATCATCAGATTTCCCGTGAGGAATTGCAAATCCTTTTCCGACTCCCGTGGAAACAAGTTTCTCTCTTTCGAATACGACCGTTCTTACTTTTTCAAGGTCAATAATCTTTCCTGACCCGTTTGCAAGGTCAACCATTTTATTAATTGCTTCTGTTTTATCTTTTGCTTCAAGTTTTATTTCTAAAACGTCTTTCGTTAAAATATCGCTGATTTTCATATAAAATTAATTTGTAAATTTTTTTCTATAATTATTTTTTTAGCTTATATAAGTTTGAATTTTTTCTTTGTATTCTTCAAGTAATCGCTCTGCTTTTTCGGCAGAGTCACACTCAACGTTTAAATGCACAAGGTCTCTTGTCTTATCCGGTATGCAAAGTATAACATCGGAATCGTTTAAAAATATCTTTACGCCGTCTACCAACTGCTGTTTGTAATTCATCGTGTCTTCCATAAATCTTCTAATTATCCTGCCTTTTTCTTCCCGGGTGCAGTTCATATTGACTTTCCTACTGTGCAATGTAGGAATAATTTTATCTATGTCTTCAATATTCATTTTTATCTTAGCGTTCATTTCAAGAATTTTTGCTATCGCAAACATTCCGTCGGTTGCATACAGGAAATCAGGAAAGAAAACTCCCCTGCGAGTTCCCCCGACAAATTTCACCTCCTTGTCGTTACACGCATTCATCATTGCATAGTGAGAATCTTTTACCCTGATAACCTCTACACCGTATTCCTTTGCAACCAAATCAACTTCTCTACTTGCCTGTACGGGAACGGCTATTTTTTTTACATCGGGAGTGGTCATTAAAAACAGCTTTAATACAATAACAAGGAACCTATCGTCATCAAATACTTCTCCTTTATTTGTGGCAAGCCAGATTTTTTCTCCGCCCGCATCAATCATAAATCCAAGGTCAAAATCCAGAGATTTTACAACATATGAAAAATTATCATATGCTTTTTTAAATTCGTCCGCACTCCTTGTGATTTTATCTTTATCAAGATGAGCAGAAAGA
>JBAZEQ010000206.1:0-5266 GCA_041653855.1 Ignavibacteria bacterium
GTTGACTCATTCGCGGCATCAGGTGCAGGTACAGGATTTTTAAGAGATTTAGCTTATGCTAAAGGAAAAATCTGGGGCTCACCTTTATCAGGTATAGTTTATGGAATTAATCCGGTTACAGGTGTTTGTGAAAAAACTATTACTATGTCCGGTGCATCTTCAATTAGAGGATTAGCATGGGACCCGGTAAGAAATGGTTTTTGGTGTGGAACAGCCAATTTCTCTGGACCGGTAAAATGCTACGATACAAACGGAGTATTTATAACAGGAGCCCAGTTTGCACCTGCATCAATTTATGGTATTGCATATGATGATGACCCGGCGGGTCCATTTATTTGGATTTCAACCGACCAGACACCAACATCTACAACTGGAGTTGCTATATTAAAATATAATGCCACTACACTTGCGATGATTGGTACTCCTATAAATCTTACAATTCCTCATATTATTCCAAGTACATCTGGTTATGTTTCTTCTGGTTCTTGTGAACTTACAACTTCTTTGATAACCGGAAAGAGAACCCTTGTCGGTTTAGCCCAGGGTGGTGTTGACAGAGTTTATGTAGTGGATTTAGGGAACTTAACTACAATAACACCGATTTCGGGTGAAATTCCAAAAGATTATACTCTTTCACAAAACTATCCGAATCCGTTCAACCCGTCAACCAGTATTGATTTTTCATTGCCAAAAGCAGGTTATATTAGCTTAAAAGTATATAACTCGATGGGAAAAGAAGTGAAAACTTTAACAGACGGGAATTTTAATGCAGGAAATTATGCAATCGGATTTGACGCAACTGGTCTTTCAAGCGGTATTTACTTCTACAAATTACAGACCGAAGGATTTACAGCTACAAAGAAAATGTTACTTGTAAAATAGTATTCATAAGTAATAGTTTTTTTAAGAACCCTCTTATTAAAGAGGGTTTTTTTTTATGCAGAATTATTTTAGCTAAGCAAATAGTGGAGAATTATCGATGTAAATCAGATAATCTTTAACCAGATTTTCTCTTAAGTGAAAAATATTTACGAAATTCACAGTAACCTGTTTACCGTCCAATCTTGTGTATAAAACTTCACCCTGCCAAACGACAGAATTATCTCGAGTCCAAAAGTCAACAACTTTGTGTTTACTGCCGCTAATCATTTTAAAGAAAGCAGCAACATAGTCTCTTGTTTCGTTTTTTCCTATTACCTCGGGCTGGTTACCGAATCTGAATGTGCAATCTTCGGTAAGAAATTGTACGAATTTGTTTGCATCCAAGGAATCAATTGAATCTCCTATTGATTCCAACCATTGTCTTGTTTCCAATTTATTATTTTCTCCTTAAAAATAAATTATACAAAAAAAAGCCGGTAATAAACCGGCTTGGAAAAAATTGAATATATTATTTATTTTTTTGTGTATTTGATTTCCATATTTTTCAATTCTTTACCGTTTTCGATGTAATACATTGCCATTTCAAACGTTTTATCGTCAATGTTTTTAATTGTTTCTTTGCACTCAACATCTTTGTCTGCCATGGGGTCATACATCTTTCCTTTATAAACTACAGTTTTTGAGGTTTCATCATAATTGCCTTCCATATACATCACACCTGTTCCAAAATTATCTATCCAGGTGCTTATATAAACTTTTTTTCCGTTATCATAAGCATTTACACCGATACCTTTATAATCCATTCCCATCATTTTACTCGTAATAGTCATTTGGGAATACCTGCCTCCGAGAAGTGTTTCGAATTTTGCATAGCCTGAATATGTTTGCGGTTCTGCATTTGGGTCCATCCACATTTTTCCGGTAAATGTCCAGTCTCCGTCCATCATAGCAAATTCCTTGTGTTCTTTTCCCGGAGTCATATAATCCATCCATTTTTTCATTTCATCGTTTTGTGCAAACGAATTCAACGAATAAAGAGCAAGAACAACGATAAAAAATATTGTTTTTTTCATATGTTTTGTGTTTAGTTTATGAAATTTATAAAAGTTAAGTTAATTGAAAAAGTTCAATATTACTTAATTACTTTAAATTACCATAATCAAATATGATAGCCATAATAAAATATGGTAAATAGATTTAATTATCAATGATAAAATAATGAGAAGTTCGAGTAACTTAGTACACGACATTTTTTAAATTTGCAGTTTTTCATTCCATTGCCGCTGTTGGTGTCATCTGCCTGGGCAGACTTTAACACCAACAACGGTAGTAATAACACAGATTTATTATCCTTCAACTATTTCTTGGCATATTCTTCTCCTGCAGAGAAATCAATTGAAATGCATGGTTCATTTCCATTAACCCAGGCATCATGACCCGGAGGAATTTCTGCGGCATCTCCCGGTCCTAAATTATAAGTTTTTCCGTCGTTCATTTTAACAGTCATACTTCCCGATATTACGTACAGGTTATGCAGTACTTTACAGCTATCAGTACCTACAACTGGTTTTATACATTCAGACCATTGCCATCCGGGTTCAAATGTAGCCCGCATAATAATTGATTTGTTAAAATTTACGACTTCAATTCTTGTCTTTGAGGGTGTCCGTATTTCATCCGGTGTTGATAAGTTTTTTTTTATCATATTTTTGTTCTCCTTATGAAAAATAAAAACAAGATTACCGGTAATTCGTTCAATATTTTCTTTATCTTTTGAATTTATTTAATTATTTTTTGTTCTTAATAAAAAGTAATTATTTTTGGAGAATAAAGAAAATATACCCGAATCGAATCGAATCAGGCTTGAACGAAAAACCATCGAAAAAATGATTTATCTATTTTGCAGGAATAAGCATAATTCAAATGGAATTCTGTGTGATGACTGTAATCAGCTAAATGATTATGCATCCCTGCGTCTTTTAAATTGTCCCTTCAAAGAAGAAAAGCCTGTATGCTCCGATTGCACAATCCACTGTTATAAACCGGATATGCGGGAAAGAGTCAAAGAAGTAATGCGATACTCAGGACCAAAAATGATATTTAAACATCCATACCTTGCTATTATGCATTTGATTTATGAGAAAAGCTGAAGTGTAAAATCAAGTAATTACAAATTCATTGATTATCTTGCATTAAATTATTATTTATTGTAAAAAATAAATCAAATGAAAATACTTTCTCTGTTATTTATTTTAAATTGCTTTAACTCACTTTCTTTTTCTCAATCTCCATCATTTTCAGTTAAGTTCAGGCTGGAAGAAATAATGTATGATGATGATACATTTAATAGTAAGTATACTGTAATACTTGAACGAAGCAGATATAACGAAGCAGATATTAATTACAGGCAGGATACTTCAAAAATTGATTGGAAGAATCTACCTTATGAAATCAGCAAAGATTTGAATAGCAAGATTATATATAAAGTGGAAAATAATTCATTTGTTACAGATTTTTATTATCATAATCAAGATTATGCATTTGAATATTTGGTGAGCATAAGAATATTTAGAGAGAAGTGTAATAAATATGACACAATGGACCTTAAATTTCCGATTATAATAAGTTCATTTGTTACAATGGTGAATTTTGGAACTTTATATTTTTATCCTGGAATGTATGATTTAACTGATAATATGATTTACACAAAAGATGTAAATAATTATTTACAGATAAAGCCAAAAGTAAATATTTTACCAAAGTAATATACTTGTAAAATGAAAATATTTTATCCGATAATAATAATTTTATTTTTAAGTCAATCGGTATTTTCACAAAAAAATATTGAATCTCTTACAAATAATCCTCCTAAACTAACAGAGTATGTAACAGATGAAACAGGAACACTTTCAAAAGCTCAACTGGATTATTTAAGAATAAAATTATATTATCTTTTCGATACTTCTTCGACTCAAATTATTGTCTATATGATTAAAACTCTGGATGGTGAATCTATTGAATAAGTTTCGCATTCGATAGCTACTAAAAATAAAATTGGACAAAAGGAATTTAATAATGGAGTTTTATTATTAATAGCAAAAAACGATAAAAAGCTTAGAATAGAAGTCGGATACGGATTGGAAGGTGTTTTAACGGATGCACTTTGCAGTCAAATAATTAAAAATGAAATTACACCTCAATTTAAAAATAATGATTTTTATTCTGGGATAAGTAAAAGAATAGATGCTATTGCATTGGCAGTGAAAGGTGAATATAAGACTAGCGACAACAGGAAAAATAATGAACCTTCCGCTTTGAAAACTTTATTTACACTTGTAATTGCCCTGGTCGGTTCAATTCTTCTTATAATTTTTGTTTTTTGGATTATTGCTTTATTTTCAACTAAAACGAGATATATTGGTGGAAGAAGTACATCTTCGGGTTCTTATCGGTCATATTCAAGCTCGGGATATTCTTCATCTTCACACAGCAGTTCATCTTCTTCGAGTTCCGGATTTTCAGGTGGAGGGGGAAGTTTCGGGGGCGGCGGTGCAAGCGGTAGCTGGTAAAAATATAGATAGGAGTATTCTATTTGAATTTCTTGCATTTATTTAAATCAATATCTTTGTATTAATAATAATTCTGACAAATCATAAAATCTTATATGAAAAATTTATTTAATGAAATTGATAAATCGGAGCTAATTGAACGGATAAATAAATTAACACCCGATACAAAGCCCGAATGGGGTAAAATGAATGTTTCTCAAATGCTTGAACATTGCACCGTAAGTGTTAAGTTAGCTTTAGGAGAGATTAACCCTGAAGTAAACGAAGAATATCTACGATTAGGTAAACTGGTTAAAGGTAAAGTATTTGAAACCGATGTGTTTTTAAAAGAACTTCCGACATCAAAAGAATTTAAAATTATTGTTGATGGAAACTTTAAAATTAATAAAGATACATTTATTGATTATTTAAATAAATTTGCCGAAACTGATATAAACATCGAAATAAATGGTTCACATCCATTTTTTGGAATTTTAACTATGGAAGAATGGAGTAAACTTATTTGGAAACATACAAATCATCATTTGATTCAGTTTGGAATTATATGAAAAGTCGTAGAGGACTATGAAAAAGTAATTATTGTAAATTATATGTTAATTTAACTGTTATTTTTGTAAATTATACAGTAAATATAGTAATTTTTATTTTTTTTAAACTCTTTTTGATGACTTCGCTTTTTTTTGTAAATATATTTGTAGACTGGAAAAGGGTAATATTTTAATATGAAATTACGTGCAAAACAAAAATTCTTCGTTTTTGCAATTTTATTATTCTTTTTTATTAATAACATCTCTTTTAGTCAATCTTATTCTGTT
>JBAZEQ010000207.1:0-2745 GCA_041653855.1 Ignavibacteria bacterium
CATATATTCATATTCACCGCGAAGATAAACGTATCCTTCTTTAGCTCCGATTGTATATCCGCCTATTACCATTCCGTCAAAAACCAATTCGGGATACTCAGATAGAAGTACTCTGTCTTTAAATGTTCCCGGCTCACCTTCATCTGCATTACAGATTAAAAACTTTTCTTCGGAAATTGCTGCTGCTGTTAACATCCATTTCGAAGATGTCGGGAAGCCAGCTCCTCCTCTTCCTTTTAATTTGGAAGTCTTAAGTTCAAAAAGTATATTTTCCCTGCCAAGTTTGAGAGCCTTCTTAATTCCCTCACCACGTTTGTAATCGGAAAATAATACCAGTCCTTTTCGTTCTTTTTTCATTATTATTGATTCCATTTTAAGATAAGTTATTTATGAATTTTGTTGTTCTGATATCGCAGTTCATATAAAAAGATATTTAGGTCTTATTATCCTAAATTACTCAATTCCTAAGACTTCTTCAATGTATTTTTCTGTCTACAAGGGGAGATTTTTATGTGTCAAGGGAAAATGAAAAGATGATATTTAGAATTATGTTTTACATCATTTTACTAAAAATGATTAATTTTGCTGTAATTATAAAGAGCATTATTTTATTAAAAGCATCTTTTTTGTATTGGAAAAAGCATCAGTCTCTAAACGATAAAAATATATTCCACTCGATAGATTTGAACCATTGAAAATTACTTTATATATACCTGTAGTTTGCTTACTATCAACCAAAGTCATTATTTCTTTTCCAAGTATATTAAATACTTTAAGAGTTACATTGGATTCTCTAGGAAGAGTATATTCAATGCTAGTTTTAGGATTAAAAGGATTAGGATAATTCTGAAATAACTCAAATTTGTTAATTAAAGTAGAATTATTACCGATATTTATCGATGGAGACTGTGAATATTTTATAAGGACAATATCATTTTTAGTATTGTAGTTAAAACTGGTTCCTCCAACTAATACATTTAAATCTTTATCTAAAGTAATGGAGCTTGGAACATCATTACTATCTCCTGTTCCATTATATCCTATTTTCCATTTTTGGGTTCCGGATGAGTCATATTTTAGAGTTATAAAATCCGTATTTTCAATACCTGTCGAATATCCAGTTACATAAATATTATCCAATGAATCCAAATTTAATGCCATAGGTTCGTCATCTTTATTAGTGTATTTACCGTAACTTCTCTGCCATATTTGATTTCCGTCTCTATTACATTTATATACTATTAAATCTGTATTAAAATAACTATATGCTCGAATTCCAGTAACAATCAAATTTTTCGAATTATCAATTTTTAAATCGTTAGCATATTCATTATATTGCGAATTTTGTTCAAAAATATTTACCCAATTTTCGATTCCGTTTGAATTGTATCTTATTAAAGCGCATTTATGAAAACATCCTAATGTACCTAATACATAAACATTATTAGAATCATCTGATACTATTTTTACGGCTTCAGAAAAATAAGTGGCCGATTTAAATTGAATCCATTTCTGATTTCCAAGTGAATCATATTTTATGGTGCAATAACCGGAATCAAATCCTGTTATATATACATTCTTTTCTTTATCTAAAGCAATTGCTTTAGCATAATTTGTATTTGAGTTATTTGTATAAGTTGAAATCCATTGTTGATTCCCAAAAGAGTCATATTTTATCGTTAATAACGAAGAGCTATAATTTGGCATTCCTGTGAATTGTGAAGAACCGGTAATATATACGTTATTATTTTCATCTGTAATTATATCTTTTGCACGATCATTCATATTTGCAGTCCCGTTATATCTTTTTGTCCACAAAGTATCACCATTTATGTTATATTTTATCGTTAATGCATCCTCATTATTACTTATTCCGTATGATGAACCTGTTACAATAATATTACCGGAATAATCAAAGCACATTTTTGTAGGAAAATCATCCCCGTTTACAGGTCCGTTATATCTTCTTTCCCATATTTTTTGCCCGTTGGAATTATATTTAAACAAAATATAATCAAATCCACTTCCAAAGCCATCTGTACATCCTAATAAATATATATTATTATTTACATCTGTAACAATAAAAATTGTACTGTCATTCGAGGGCTGAGTAATTAATAAAGAATCTCTTTTCTCCCAAATTTGATTTCCAGAACTGTTATATTTAATTGTTTCATAATCATATCCCGAATATATACCTTTGCTTTCACCTGTTGTTATTATATTCCCTGAATTATCTAAGAACATTGCTCTTGATATATCAATTGAGTTTCCTGTTCCATTAAAATATCTATTCCACTTTAAATTTCCTGCAGTATCATATTTTATTGTTAAAAAATCGAAATTACTAATACTTGATTTTGATTTTCCTGTAATTATTATAGAAGTATCGTTCTGAAATTTCATCGAATATGCTACATCGCTATCGTTTCCTGTTCCGTTATATCTTTTTATCCATTTTTCCTGACCGCTGGTATTATATTTTATTGTAGTAAAATCGAAATTTGAGGAATTATCATAACTGTATCCTGAAACATAAACATTACCAATAATATCTACAGCCATTGAGGTAGCAATATCCCGAGAATTACTGGGACTATTATATCTTGTTGCCCAAATTTGCTGCCCAGAAGAATTATATTTTACTGTTGCAAAATCATATAAATTATAATTTCCGATTTGTTGAGAGCTTGCACCAGTTAAATAAACATTAAGGTTATTATCGACACATATTTCTTTTACGGC
>JBAZEQ010000207.1:2755-5253 GCA_041653855.1 Ignavibacteria bacterium
TCTTTATAATTTGTAGGATATGAATAAAATGCTTGCCACATTTGTACACCATTATTATTAAATTTAATTGTAAAATATCTATTATATGCTGAACCTGTTGTATCAGCATAACCTGTAACATAAACGTTGCCCTGATTATCAACAGCTCCGTTCGTTGCATTATTATTGAAATATATTGGTGTATTATCAATTGCAGACCAAATTAAATTTCCATTTAAATCGTATTTTAAAGCAATGTATTGAAAATTTCTATTTATACCGGAACTTTCCCCGGTTATATAAATATAATTCGAATTATAAATATTGATTGTACATGGATAATCATAATAATTTCCCGGTCCGTTATATGTTTTCGTCCATAAAGAATCTCCGTTCGAATTATATTTTGTAACAAATATATCATTATTTCCGCTGGATGGAATAGGGTAATAGTAACCAGTAATATAAAAATTGTTTTGAATATCTGTTGTCTGAGCGACAATTGTGTAATCCTTATATTTCTTTTCCCAAAGCTTAATTCCGTTAACATTGTATTTAATTATATATGTGTTATAATTAATTACAGGATTAGTCATTTTCCCTGAAACATATATATTGTTATTTTGATCAATACAAATTAACGAAGGGTAATCATCTGAAGATGAATTCATTGGTCCGTTATAAATTGCTGTCCATAATAATTGATTCTGTGCAACAAGAAATGAATTTTGTAAAATTAAATAGAAAAAAAAGACGACAAATAAAAAAACGACCTTATTTTTTATGAATAGAGAAATGTTATAAGCTTTCATTGTTTTTTGTTTTATAATTCAATACAAATAAATTTTATAAGGTACATAAAAAACATTATTTACTATCGAAAAAATCTTCTATTATTTAATAATAATATAATATTTTATGAAAATAAAAACAATATGCTATTTGTTTACTATATATTTCTTGCTTTACTAAGATATATCTATTTTCAGGATTTTTTTTGCCTCTTTAATATGTTAATTTATATATAGTAAGATTAAAAATGTTTAAAAACTAATATATTTGAGCTTATTTTACACATCGGCGAAGATATTTAAAAAGGATTTCAAGTCCGAACTTAGGAACAGGTACGTTGTTAATTCGCTACTGATGTTCGTGCTTGTTACGATTTCGATTATCAAGTTCTCGATAGGGGATGAAAAAGTTGACGGTGATATTCTTTCCGGTCTGCTCTGGATTGTGATTTTCTTTGCGGCTATAAGCGGACTTGCACGTGTGTTTATTAAAGAGGAAGAAAAAGAAACATCTTTTGCTCTTAAACTTAGCGTTGACCCGATTAGTATTTTTCTCGGAAAGTTGTCTTTTAACCTTGCCCTTACTTTTTTTGTAAATATTTTTATTCTTATTCTCTTTGTTTTAATCACAAACTTCGAAATCAAAAACTTTTCCGCATTTATTATCATAATTTTACTTGGAAACCTAGGTATGGTATCCGCATCTACTATTATAGCAGCTATTATTTCAAAAGCTAATACTAAAGGAACACTTTATCCCGTTCTGGCTTTTCCCGTGATGCTTCCGCTTTTAATTACAGTGATTAATGCAACCAAACTTGCAAGTGCCGGTGCAGATACATATACAATGTTTAGCGAATATCAGATATTATTCTCGTATGCCGTAGTGATTACTACTGTATCGTTACTACTCTTTAAATTCGTATGGGAAGATTAACTATAATTTGTAATGTATAATTAATAATAAAAGAAAATAAATTTGCATAAAAAACTTACCTTAGAAAATATTAAAAAGATTCAGCTTTTTTCGGATTTATCCGAAAGTGAACTCGGAATAGTCCGTTCGTTTTCATTGTTAAAAAAAGCCGGAAAAGGTGAAATACTCTTTTTTGATTCCGAACCTTTTGTAGGGTTCTATTGCGTATTGGAAGGAAGCGTTAAATTATATAAAATATCATCCGAGGGAAGGGAGCATATAGTTCATATTATGTGCCCATATAATACTTTCGGAGAAGTCCCCGTGTTTGATAATTATGAAGCCGTTATGAATGATACTGCCGTCTATCCCATAAATGCAATGGCTTTAGAAGATGATACCGAAGTCCTTTTAGTATCGGCAAAACCGTTCCTTTCATTCCTGAAAGAAAATCCGAATGTTTGCCTTAAATTTTTATCCACACTTTCGAGGAGATTAAAACTTCTCAATAATCACATCGAAGGAATTACACTACACGATATAAAAAGAAGACTTGCAAAATATATTCTCGATGAATTTGAAAATGCGAAAAAGCAAAAAGAAAAAATCGAAAAAACCAAACATATTTTATTAAAAGAAAAAAATTCAATAGAACTTGCAATATCAAAAAATGATTTAGCATCACATCTCGGAACTATTCTGGAAACCCTTTCCAGAACTTTTAAAAAACTGCAGGATGAAAAAATAATTGAGGTACAGGGAAAAAAAATCACTATTAAAAATTACAATAAGTTAAAAAGCTACGTAATATA
>JBAZEQ010000208.1:0-5189 GCA_041653855.1 Ignavibacteria bacterium
CTTACCGATGAAGAAATAATCAAAAGATTATCTTTAAACGAATAATAAAGCGGTAATACATTTAGTCTATCGCTAATAACTTTAACATTATTTTTTAATTCATCATAAATTACAATTACAAAAGAGCCTTTAATATATTTTACAATATCATCATCATACTTATCCAGTAATTCACAAATAAAATCCGCATAAATGATTTGTAGATTATGACCACTCACTTCCTTATATAAATCGTTTGTATATACTGTTCCGAATAAAAATATATTTTTACCTTTTTTATTAAAACAGTTTTTATCGGTTTTTTCTCTTTCTAAAAAGCAGGCTTTCGAATTTTTAAAATCTTTGAAATACTCAATACCTTCAACTTTATCATACAGATATAATTTCAAGAATGAATATTTAGCATTCTTTATATTATGTTTACCATTAAAATCTATGATTTGGAAAAAATCAAACATTAGTTTTTTTGTTCCTTTTAATTATTTTTCTATATATACCTTTAATCAGTTTTTTTATAAGCCAAAGAGTTAAGCCTAAATCATACAGTTTCATATCCCCGATATAAATCGGAAACCTAAAATAAGATTTAAATATTTTACTAAACGGAATTATGCCTTTTGAAACATATTCTGCAGAAGCTCTTATATCCCTATGAATCGAAATCCATCTTATATTAGTTTTTGTTACCTTTACAGGGATAAGAGGTTTCCCTAACAATTCATTATAACTCATCATTGCAACATCGATTCCGAATTTCTTACCAATTTCATCCCATAGACCGAATCTCGGATTGACTTCTATCAATTTGTAAACATTATCTCTTATATCCTTTTTTACTTCAACACCAGATATTCCCCAAAATTTCAAATCCTTCAACCATTTAATTGTAATCTCCTCGAGCTCGTAATTATAGACTAAATCCACATAACTCGCACTTCCAAAATGAATCGGCGCAATTCTTTCTTTTATTCCCGTAAATGAGCCTATACAATTTTGGTTTTTATCCATATAAGAAATAAAATAATGCAAATTACTATCATCGCCTTGAATTATTTCCTGAACAATTACCCTATCGTCATATTTTTTAATCACATTATACTTAGAAAACAACTCATCAGCTGAATTTACAACAATAACTTTTTCACCGTTGCAAAACTCTTTAAGAAATCCGGAACGCCAGGATTCAGGGAATTCAGGTTTCAAAATGCATGGGAATTCTACATCTTTCACAAAACTTTCAAGTTCAAAATCAGCTTTTACAAAGCACGTTTTCGGAGCAGGATAACCATATTTCATAGCAAGCTCATAACAATATCTTTTGCTTGTGAGTTTTCTTAACAACCCATCCTTGGGCATTGTGAAATAAAAATATTCGGAAAGTTCATCCGAAAAATCATTCAGAGGCAGTACAAATTTATCGGCAGTTGGAATTAATACGGGGTTCACATCAAAATCTTTTCTCATTTTCATTATAAAATCAAAAAATTCTTTCCCGTTGTTTTCAGGGTTTGGGCATACATGTTTTATTCCAAATCTCGATTTAAAACCTAATTCATTCGGATTGCATTCAAGTCCATACGCTATAGTACCATTTTTTGGGAAATGTCTAAGAAGGGAAATTCCGGGTGTAGATAGTCCGAGTATAATAACAGGATTATTCATATTCTATTTAGGTTGGAATAAATACTCAATAAATTCAAGGTTTTTTGTTAAAGCATATTTAACTAATGTTTTAAATCGGAACATAGGAAAATTTTTGCCTGATATGAATTTTTTATTAAACACGATATAATCCAATATTTTAATTACTTTATCAGACTGAAGTAATTTTCTGTGATTAATTTCCGGGAAATTATTTTTGTAATCATCCGTAGAGAAAGTTGGAGGGCTTACAACATTAGCGGATATATTTGTTCCTTTAAGGTATTTAGCAAGACTCAACGTATAAGAAATCAACCCGGCTTTAGGACATCGATAAGCTGTTCCCTTTTGATAATTTGTCATACCTGCATTTGACGATATATTAATAATATGCCCTCTGTTTTGCTTAAGAAATACAGGCAATAATTTCTGACATAATAAAATCGGTGATGTTAAATTTGTTTGTATAGAATCTTTGAATTCTTCATTTGTAATTTCAACCGGGAATTTGTATGATTTATAAGCGGCGTTATTTATCAGAACATCAATTTTTCCCAAAAACTTCATAGCTACTATGATTGCATTATCAACATCAGTGTCGTTATTTACAGAGCCTTTAAAATAATAAAAATCTTCCGAATCCAGTAACGTTTTATCGGTTTTATTTTTATCATCAAGTATACTTCTCGAAAAACCAAAAACTTTATGTCCTAAACTTAAATAATGCAGAGCAAGCTCTTTCCCGAAACCGCGTGAGACACCAGTAATAAAGAAATTCATTTTATAATTTAGTAAATTTTTTCTTCCATTTATTAATTAAATTGTATATGCCAAACGAGCAAATGATAAGATAAAATGCAGTCGTAGGCATTCTGTATCGTGATATTCCCAATATTCCCGTTAAAAAACAAAAATAGAATATTAATATAGAGAAAGAAATTAGATATATTGTCTGCTTTCTTTTTTTCATTTCATAAATACCCAAAACGACAAATGAATAAATAAACAAGAAATATCCCAGAAGAATTATTTTACTTATATTTGAATACTTATGATTTGCAAGAGGAGAAACAAAGAAATATAACATTCCTTTTATATGAAGTTTAATATAAGTATCTAAATGCTGATAAATATAATTTAATCCCAATATTTCTTTTTGTTTATCATAATCGAATGGATTTATAGTGTTTTGCTCTTTACATATTTTATTAGCAGCATCATTAAATTCAACGTGAATAGTATCAACACAAATTCCTGTTTCTTCAGATTTCGTTAGACCTGCATTATAAATAAATGCTGTTCCCTGAAACGCATTTGTTGAAAAATGACCATATACGCTATAATTCCTGAACATCCAGGGAAATAACGTAAGAAAGTAAACAATTAAGAAAAATAAAACTATTCGATATTTGTATTTAAAATTTCCACCCGGATACAATACTATCAGAATTATACACAATAAATAAAAATACAAACTTACGGGTCTTGTTAAAGCTGTAAGTCCAAAGAATAGTGATGAGATACCTATCGATAATAATTTTTTATTTTTTAATCCTACCATAAGATAATAAACGGAAATAATTAGTAATGTAGAATGTAACGTTTCCGTTCCAAACATCGTAACAAGTTTAACAATATTAGGTTCTAATGCATAAAGAGCAGATGCAATCAAAGCAATTAATTTATTATCGAATAACTTAATGCATAATTTATATATGAATAATAATATTACTAAATTTAAAATTATATTCGAAAGTAAAACAACATAAGGATTCACTCCAAATATAAAATATAACGTTGCAATATATACAGGGAATACCGGGGTTCTGTAAGTATCCAGGAATACATTATCAGGATAGCTTCCATTTTCAAGAATTTTTATAGCTAAAGAATTATATTCTCTTGCATCGCTATGATTTTCCATATTTTCCATAAACTCACTACTCCACGCTTGAACACTAATAGAATATATTATTCTTACGGCAAAGGCGATTAATAAAATAGCTACAAACCATTTATTTTGTCTAAAGATTTCTCTCACTTTACAAATCCATACTCAATTTTCGTAATATTAGTTTTTATTTAGCCAATCGGTATATTCACCCGCAGTTGTTATGAATATATCATCATTTTTGGAATCGATATACGAAAACAAGTCGGGTAATATTTTTTCAAGAAAGATTTTATCAAACGACGGGTGGAACCAAAATACACAAACGGAATTATTTTCAATTGCTCTATCGATAATCTCTTTATAAAATTTTATATTAAAGTTAATATCCCATTTTTTTTTGTAAGTTAACTCCATTGTTCCTTTAAATTCCCACAAACCAGTCGAATGCATAACGGGATATCCAAGTATATTGGCATAATCAGTTCTATAAGAATTAAAACCTAATTCGAATAATTTTTTAAGATGTCCAATAGTATGACCGGGATGAACAAATGATTTCAGATAAATGCTAAAATTTTTAGCTAACTTTATACATTCGTTAATTTCAGCTTCGAACACTTCTGTCGGGCATACTTCATCCCTGCAATCTATATGAGAAAAAGTATGGCAACCTATTTCGTGTCTAATTTTTGAATTATATATCTTTTTAATCAAATCGGGACAATACCATTCGGGAGAATCTTTATAATTAGTGCAAGGGTCATCATCGAACCAATCGCCTTTATCAAATACCCAGTATTTATTTTCAAAATATTTATTTCTTTGAATATCCGGATGAGCAATTACATTTTCTTTTTTGCATTCTTCGAGAAACAAATGACCAACAGTAGCCCAAGTAATAGGAATTTTAAACATTTCCGATAATAATAAAATATCCGATACATTTTCCCTTTCCCTTAAAGCAAGATTATTCACATCTGTTTTTCTATTAATATATTCTTTCGAATATCTCCAAGCCCAAGCTAATTCAAAATCAGCATAAGTAATAAGAACAGCCTTATATGGTTCGGGAACATATTTTCTGAAATCATCAGATTTTTGAATTTTTGGATTAAAACCCAAGTTAAATTTTAATTTACTTAAATAGGGTCTTAATATTTTCGGTTTTAATATGTTTTTTTTTATTTTCAAAATTTTATGGTAAGCTATAAATATTTAATAAATTATCATAAATATTTTCTAATTCCTTTTCTTTAACAGATAAATCCAAATTTTCTACAGCAAATTTTCTTGCATTTTCACCAATTTTCTTTCTCATATCTAAATTATTAATCAGCATAGAAATATTGTTATGAAGTTTTTCAACATCATTTTCTTCAGCCAGCAAACCCGTATGACCATCTTTTATTATATACGGGATACCGGCATGATACGTAGATACAACAGTCAAACCGGAAAACATTGCTTCTACAATCGTACCCGGAATACCTTCCTTACCCCCATCATACGCAACAACACTCGGATGGACAAAAATGTCAGCATTTCTATATTCATTCAAAATATTTTCGGAATGTGCTGTCATCGGACCTAAAAACTTCACAAAATCCGACATACTATTTTTAATTACAAATTTTTTAAGTTTATTTTCCAGATA
>JBAZEQ010000209.1:0-5183 GCA_041653855.1 Ignavibacteria bacterium
TCTTTCGATAGAAATTTTACCTTTACTTTATCTATGTATTGAAAAAAATCTTTTTGTTCATCACCCGTTTCCTGTTTCGACTTAAGGTCAACAATTTTTATTTGTGGTGGATTTATGCTGGAAGCTCTTTTTGTAAGTTCCAGCAATTTATATTTTCCGATTTCACAGTTGTAATAACTTTCGAGCGAAGGCGTTGCAGAACCGAGAACTATTACTGCATTATTCATCTTTGCACGAACCACTGATGCATCACGCGAGTTATATTTAAAATTGTATTCCTGTTTATAGGATGAATCGTGCTCTTCATCGACTATTATTATTCCAATATTCCTTAATGGTGCAAAAAGTGCGGAGCGTGAACCGACAATAATTTTATAATCACCATTTAATATCTGGTAATAAGTATCATACCGGACACCTTCAGAAATTTTTCCGTGAATTACTCCCACGTTTTTTCCGAATCTTTTTCTAAAACGATATACCAACTGCGGAGTCAAAGATGTCTCGGGAACAAGAACCAAGGCAGTTTTCCCGACTGATAAAACCTTTTCGATTGCATTAATATAAACCTCGGTTTTCCCGCTTCCGGTAATTCCGAGTAATAGAAAAGGTGAAAATATATTTTTATCGACCGAACTGGATATTTCCGATAGACATATTTGTTGTTCTTCGTTTAGAATAATATTTTTTGAATCTTCACTATAAATATCCTCCTGTTCCCGCATCACCCTTACTTCCTCGATAGAAACCAACTTTTTTTTACACAGCAAATTTACAGATGGTGATGTAATTCCTATCAATTTAGAAAGTTCCGATAAAGAATAAATTTTTTTGTCAGATAATTTCGTCAAGAATTCAATTTGCCTTACACTTTTTACTTTATTTTCTTTGCATATTATATCAAAATCTTCGGGATTAAAACTAATTTTTACCTTTTTCTCCGTTTTTTCTTTTACCTGTTTGTCGAATATTTGCAAACCGCCTAATACCCCTTTATCTATAAGGTATTCAATATATTTTACGGCATTCTTAATTTTTAATCTTTTTTCTATCTGCGAGCAGGTGAATTTCCGATTTGAAGAATCTTTGTATAGATTTAAAATTTCCGAATAAATATCATCTTTTGTATCCAGTTTATCGAAATTATTTTTGTAATTTTCAGATAAAGTATAATATGTATCCACTTTTTCCTTATTAATAGAGGAAAAAAGTACTCTACCAATCGGGGACAAATAGTATCGAGAAATCCACTCGGATAGTAAAATCATTTCATCCGTATAAATACTCTTGCTATCAATTATCTTCTTAATTTCCTTAATATTTTTTACATCAGAAGACTCCTGAACCGATACAATAATCCCGGTTAAAGTTTTTTTACCAAAGGGTACGAAAACTCTTTTACCTATTTCTGCTTCTTTATGATATTTTTTAGGTACACTATAGGTAAAGAGTTTATTTATTGGAATATTTAATGCTATATTTACATATAAGTTCTTCAATATAACTATTATATTTTTTTAGTGGTTACACTTTTTATCATCCAGATTAAATTTGCTATTACAATCGTAACAATCACTCCTATTATTGTGTACCAGGTATATGCTATTTTTGTAAAATAAATGATATAAACCATAGTCAAAATTCCTGAGATAAACCCTATAAAAGCCTCAGACTGATTGATTTTTTTGAAGAAAATACCGAGTAAAAACGTTCCAAGCAGACCACCGTATGTAAACGAAGCAATAGTAAGTCCGATTTCAACCACAGGATTCTTTGAATCCCTGAATAACATAGCCCCTCCAATCAGTACAACACCCCATAATAACGTAAAAATCCTCGACCAGAATATCTCTTTTTTAGGATTTGAGTATTTATTTTTGAATAAATCGAGATATGTAGAAGATGCTAAGGAGCTAATCGCCGATGATAATGTACCCATAGCTGAAGCGAGCACCCCCGCAATAACAAGACCTGCTATACCGGTTGGTAGATTTTCTATAATGAATTTAGGAAATATCTCATCAGAGGATGTTAAATTCAGACCTGTAGACTTAAGAGTCAATTGTGTAAATGGTTCTCCGTGGTAAAAGGCATATAAGCATAACCCGAGAAACAAAAAGAATGCAAACTGAAGGACGATTAAAGTCGCATCGAGCATTAATGCCTTTTGACTTTCTTTTTTTGTCTTACATCCGAGTAATCTTTGTACTAAGAGCTGGTCTGTTCCGTGAGATGCCATAGTCAGAAATGTTCCTCCAATAAATGCACCAAGTAACGTATATGGAGAAGCAAAAAAATCAGCCCAGCTTGAAAAGCTACTCATATTAAATATTTCGAATTTATTTATCCCCCCTGCCGTTGCATAATTGACTACATCTTCCATACCATTAGGCAAAAAGCTAAAAATGATAATCATAGAGGCTACTGCACCACCAACATAAATGAACATCTGGACAACATCCATAGTAACAACAGCCTTTAATCCTCCGATATAAGTGTAAATTAAAGTAAATACACCTATTATAGCTATGCTCGTCGGATAATCGAACCCTGTAATTATATGAACCGGAATAGCAGTTGCAAACAACCTTACACCTGACGCTAATACTCTTGTTACGATAAATACAGTAGAAGTAAATTTTCTTAATCCCTGACCAAATCTTTTACCGAGGAAATCATAAGCTGTTTCCATTTCTCCTTTATAATATGCAGGAATAAATATTATTGTAACAAGCAACCTGCCTATAAAATATCCGAAAACAAGTTGCATAAAAAACATATTGGATTTATATGCAAGCCCGGGAATACTGATAAATGTGAGCGTACTTGTTTCGCTTGCTACAATGGAAAACCCCACCATCCACCACTTTAGCTGTTTACCACCGAGGAAATAATCATTTGAAGATTTCTGCTTACCCGCTGAAATAACACCAAAAACCACGCTTCCAAACAGATAAACAATAACTATAAAATAATCAACAGTACTGAAATTCATTAATTAAGATTAATTAAGGTTATAAAATTATAAAATAATTTTATTAACATAAATTAATCATTAATTTGGAAAGATTCTTTGATAAAAAATCCCTTATCGTTTAGACCAACTTTTACACTCTCGGTGAATGGGTCATGCTCGAAATATATTATCCAGTCTTTTTGAGCTGCTTCTGTAAGGTATTTTCTTTTTTCTTCGAGAGTTACAAGCGGAAATAAATCATAACCCATAATAAATGGAAGCGGTACGTGTGCGGACATAGGAATTAAATCCGCAGCATAAAGTAAAGTATTTGTACCATCCGATATTCTTACGATTTGCATATTCCTTGTATGCCCGTTAACAGGAAGTAGTGAAATTGAATTATCGAATTTAAATTCACCGTCAATATGATTTAAAATTTTGCTTTTTACAAGCAGCTCAAAATTATTTACAATAAAACTTGCTTTATCTCTTTCTGTAGGATTTAAAGCCCATTCATAATGTTTTTTTTGAACATAGTGAGTTGCATTGGGAAAAGTAACATTAAGATGTTTCTCTTTATCACAATAAGTCGAGCCTCCCGCATGGTCAAAATGAAGATGAGTTAATATGACATCGGTAATTTCTTCTGGTTTTACATTTAATTGGTTTAATGAATCCAGCAAAGTATATTCGGAATAATCAACGGCATAAATTTCATTTAATTTTTTTGACATTTTATGTCCGATGCCGTTATCGATTAAAATTTTTCTTTTTCCGTTATCCAATAATAATGAATTAGCACACATCTGAATCCTGTTACTTTCATCAGCAGGATTCGTTCTTAACCATAAAGGTTTCGGAACAATACCAAACATAGCTCCGCCATCCAAACGAAACAATCCTGTCCGAATCGAATATATTTTATAATCCCCTATTTTCATATTTTTTACAGTTTTAACATAAAATATGGTAAATAAAGTTCTATTTATAAAATATATTACTTGTTTTTAAAACCTTTTAAAAATTTAAAAAAATCCTGTGGTTTTGCAAATGTCCATTGAGGTATGAGCTTCGCAAAATAGGCGGGATATTTTTTTGCCATACGCCATAATGCACCCGACTCTATTGGAAATCGTGCTTCAAGTTCATTGCGAATTTTATAAATCTGTTCGGTAGATAAATGTTTTGTTTTAATATTTACTTCCCAGCAATCATATTTCGAATAATCGAATTTATTTGTAATCAAATCCTGCTGAAGTAACTCCTCTCTAACTTTTTTATTCGGGTAAGGAGTCAGGATATTACAGGTAGGAATATCGACACCGATTTTTTTTGCATATTCAAAATTAGCTCTCAATGATTCTTCGGTATCATCAGGGAATCCAAAAATAAATCCACCAATTACTATTATACCATATTTTTTTAATTCCTTTACTACTTCCTCTGCATCGGAACTTTTCAACTGTGTACTTTTATTCATATAATCGAGAGCCGGGTCGTGCGCACTCTCAATACCGAGGAAAACCCAGCTCATACCCGAATCCGCCATAGCTTTAGCTAATCCGGGAGTATTTTTAATTCCGCTTACACTCGCTTGTGTGAGGTATTTCACATCATTTAATTTTGCGTCTGTTATTGCTTCACATAATTCTTTAAATCTTTTCCCGTCAAGGGAAATATTATCGTCGGTCATCATTATCGATTTTGCACCGTATTTTTTTGCATCACAAATATCATCGAGCACTCTTTCAATTTTATATTTCCTGTAACTCTTACCGTACATATTTTGAATCGAACAAAAATTACATTCATATACGCAACCTCGTGATGTTTCTATTGCATCCGATTTAAATCCCATACAATTAAAACCTTTATTAACAAGGCGAACACTTCTATCCGGTAACTTCAATTCATCGAGATTTGCAAGACAAACGGATGGACTATTTATTATAGTATGATTGGAAACATAGGAAAGTCCCGGAACATTTTCATAGTTCTTTCCGTTTGTATGTACTTTTAAAAATTCATTAAAAGATATTTCCCCCTCACCTCTGAAGATAAAATCTATATACCTCATATCATCACTCTCCAGAATGCTTTTACTATCAACTGTCGGATAATATCCTCCAAATAGCACAGTAATATCTTTATTATACTTTTTCGTAAGTTTTGCAAGTTCAAGCGTGCTTTCATACTGGAAAGCCATACAGGTAAATCCGATTAT
>JBAZEQ010000210.1:0-5171 GCA_041653855.1 Ignavibacteria bacterium
AGATTAGATAAGATTGATGAAGCACTTGAATTGATGCGTAGTAATGGTGATATACCCTCGGTCAGTGAGCCGCTTAGTCTGGTTAAAGATGAAAGCCACGAAGAAGTTAAGGCAGAAGAACCTGAAGAGCCTACAGATATTATTCAGGAGAAAGAAGTTGAAGAGGAACACAAGGAACCTATGTTAGAGATTTATGAAGAAACGATAACAGAGGAAGAGAAAATAGAAGAACCGGAACCGGAAAAGATAGAAGAACCGGAACCGGAAAAGACAGAAGAACAGGATTTAGTGAAACCCGAAGATGAAAAAACAGGGGAGTTACCAATAGAAAAAACAGGCGATGTACAGGATACAGATTTTGAAATTCCTGATTTTGATTTCAAGAGTTTGTTTCGGGATGAAGAAAAAGAGATTGAAGCAGTAGATGACTTGAAACCCTTAACAGAAATATTCGAGCAGATTTATGAGCCAAAAATCGAAAGTAAAAATATAATTTCCGATGAAGTAAAACAACTACACAAAGAAATCGAAGATATTCCCGTTTCCCCGGAAATCAAAGAAGAAAGTAAAGATAGTTATGTAGAGGAGCTGACGGAGAAAGCAGGTGAAGATAAAGCAAGCGAAATTAATCTACCTGAAGAACCGAGCCAGAAAGAAAAAACCTACGAACAGACAAAGTTAATTAATCCTTCATATTTTGACGAAAAAGAAGAGAAAAGCATATTCAAGTCTCCAATATTTATAATACCTCTAATTTTAATTGTGTTAGTAATTTTTGCTGTGTCGGCATATTTTGTCTATAATAAAATTTATTCGAAAAAATCACAATCTGGTAAACAGGAAACAACTTCAGAACTTAAAGATACGGTCAGGTTGGCGGGGAATATAGATAGCACACAAATAAAAGATACAACGCTTGAAGAGACAGTAAAGACAGGCACTACGGACGAAAATAAGCAAAAAGAAACGAAAGAAGAAAAGAAAGTTCCCGACATAACTACGATTAATAATTTTGTTGTGATTAACGAAAAAGACGGAATCTATTTACAGATTGCATCGTTAAAAGATAAAACTGCGGCGGACACAAAAGCCTCATCTATAAACAAAAAGAATATTAACGCAAAAGTAATCGAAGCCGATTTGGGAAGTAAAGGAAAATACTATCGTGTAAGGATTGGTCCGTTTAAAACTATAGACGAGGCAAAAACAACGGCAAATAAAATTGAATAGTTCTGATGAGTGAAATTAATTTTTTCGGTTTGGATAATTTATCAAAGGAAGAAAAATATAAAACGGTATTACCCCGTGTATATTCTCTGATAGAAGGGGAAAAAAACAAGTTTGCGAATCTTGCAAACCTTATAGCTGTTCTCAAATATGCGTTTGATTATTATTTATGGGTTGGTTTTTATTCTATTGACTCAGAAAATAAAACCGAACTTGTTGTTGGTCCGTACCAGGGAAAGGTTGCCTGCACACGATTGAAAGCAGGAAAAGGAGTTTGCTGGACTGCAATACAAAAAAAGGGAACTGTAATAGTCGGGAATGTAAATAATTTTCCGGGTCATATTGTCTGCGACAGCAATGCGAAATCGGAAATAGTTATACCTGTAATTAAAAATGAAACAGTGGTTGCGGTACTCGATGTTGATAGCGGAATTCCTGATGCATTTGACGAAACAGACAAAATGTATCTTGAAGAATTAATAAATAAAATAACATACATCTTTTAACAATGAATAAGCAAAGTCTGATAAATAAGGTTTACATAAAAAGTCCTTTTGGAAAAGAAAAGAGCGTTGAAATTTTTAACCGGGCAATTGAATTGTTAAGAGAATCCATTAAAGAAAATAAACGGGTAAAGGTAAAAGGTTTCGGAAAATTTGTAATAGAGCGGAGGGAAATGAAAGCCCTGATTGACCATAATAAAAAAGCCGAAATATTATTGCCACCGAAAGATAAAGTCAGTTTTAAACCATCTAAGAAATTGATTAAGCGGTTAAATAACAAGGAATGAAGAAGAAAGAACTGATAAATAGAATTGCTGTTGAGTTTGATTTAGACGAAATAAAAGTTTCTGAATATTTCGATAACATATTCGAAACTTTGGCGGTTACTTTTGCTAAAAATAAAAACGTAAATATTAGTGAATTCGGAAAGTTTAAAGTAAAATCGAAACTTGACGAAGACGGCGAAAAACAAAAAACAGTTCTTTTCTCACCGGTAAAGAAATTTGCTTGTGATGTAAATTATAATTTTAGCGAACTGACACCGGTCGTAATAAGAATTCTTGACGATAAGATAAAGAAAGATATAGTAATTGGTGAATATTTGGATGATGAAGTTGAAGATACAATATTAATAGATTTTGAAGAAGAAGGAATTATCGATACCCATAAATCCGAAGAAGAAATACTAATTCTCGAAGAAACAAAGCAGGAAGTACTGACCGAAGAAGAAATACTAATACCCGAAGAAGTAAAACAGGAGATACCTTCAGAAGAAGAAACGGAGAAGCCCGAAGAAGAAATATTAATACCCGAAGAAGTAAAACAGGAGATACCTTCGGAAGAAGAAACGGAGAAACCCGAAGAAGAAATATTAATACCTGAAGAAACAAAACAGGAGATACTTTCCGAAGAAATTCCATCAGAAGAAGAAGAAAAACAGGTAGAAGAAATATTAATTCCTGAAGAAATCGTTATTGAAGTCTTTGAGGAAGTAATCCCGGAAGAAATTTCCGAAGAAAAAAAGCAGGAAATAGTTCCCGTAGAGATTCAGGTTGAAACTCAAATTAAAGATGAAATTGATATTAAAGAGGAATCCACTGAAATCATTATCGAGCAGGATAGAATTTTAAGCGACCTTGTAAAAATTAAAATTCCGGAAATAAAATTTGAAGATTTTGAAGAGAAAATCGAATTGCCGGACGTTGTATCAAAAGATAAAAAGATTATATCTGAGATTACATCGATTATAAAAGCAGGGGAAAAAGAAGAAGATGTTATTGTAGATATTCCAGAGGTTGTTAAAGAAGAAATATCATCCGATATTACGGAAGAGATTATAGAAGAAGAAATCCCATCTGATATTTCCGAAGAAAATAAAGAAGAAAAAATATTATCCGATATTACGGAAGAGATTATTGAAGAAGAAATCCCATCTGATATTCCCGAAGAAAATAAAGAAGAAGAAATATCATCCGATATTACAGAAGTAGTTGGTGAAGAAGAAAAAGTTAAAAAAGAAGAAATTGAAAAGGATGAAGAGTCCGAAACTATAAATGAAGAAGAGACAAATATTATTACTCCGCCTGATTTAACTTATGAAGAGAAAAAAGAGGAGCCGGAAATCCGTAAAACAAGTCTGGAGCTTGAAGCGGAGCTTCTTAAGATGCTTAACGAAAGAAAAAAGATACTTGAAGAAATTAAGAAGCTTGAAGAAATTGGAGAGGATGATTTAATTGATATAAATAAAGCAAAAGTTATTTCTTCAGAAGAAGAACAAAATCTTTTTGAAGAAGATACTCTTGATTTATCAAAGCAAAATATCTTTGTTGATGAAAACGGGAAAGCATTGGAAAATTTGTTGAAGGATTTCAAAAATCAGGAAAACATTCAAAAAGAAGCAGAAGAAATAAGCGAGGAATTTGAAGAGCCTTTTAAAGAAGAAGAAACAGTTCAGGAGATAAAGGATGAAAAGAGTGAAGAAATTATAGAGGATATAGCCGAAGAGAAAACAGGAGAAGATATTGTTGAAGATTTTATGCAAAAAGAAGATATAGCGGAAATAAAAAACCCCTCCGATGAAGGCACGTATGATCTTTATAATCTTTTCAACTCGATGTATAGTGAGCACGAAGAAAAAATAACACTTTCCGAGCCGGATGAAGTAGAACCACAGATGAATAATCTTGAAATGAAAATCTTTGATAAACTGCTCGATAAACCGGAAAATAAGTTTGTAAATTTTAAAACGGAAAAAATAAAAGAGGTCGAATCAAAAAACGACGCATTAAAAAAGACGGAAACAATTAAAACGTATGACGATATATTTAATTTACTTGAGCCAAACGGCAAGAAAAAAGAAGAAAAGTCTGTAAAAATTATTGAAGATGAACCGCCTAAAAAATTCCCCCCTATTTTAAAACTTATTATTCCTATTGTAATACTAATAATAATAATTTTTATTAGTGTATACTTATATAGGAAGTCAGTCTTTAAGCCACAGGAAGGGAATCTGCAAACGCAAACATCGGACTTAACGCAAACATCAGGAAGCGATTCGGTAATTTATGCCGATACAAATAAAACCAAGGAAGCAATAGAAGAAGATATTGTATATGATGAAGAAGGATTTGTTATTAAAGAAAACGAGAAAGGATTTTTTGTTCAATTTGGTAATTACGAAAATCAATTCGAACTTGCAAAAAAAATTAAAGAGCTAAAAGAGAAAGATATTTTCCCTACTTTTGATAAAGATACAACCGGGGGAAAATTGATATACAAGCTTAGGGTGGGTCCATATAAAACTTTACCTGAAGCAAAAAAAATTATTCCGAAGCTTTGATATTTCCTTTCAAAAAATTTTTCGAAATAATTCCATATAAATAAAAAATAAATCCGACACATAAACAAATTAGTGAAAAAACATCGCCGTATAGAGTGTAAAAAGTTTTTTCGTTTCTTATTCCTATCTCACCGGTAAACAATGCTTTTTCGTTTATTTTTGTTTCATCATAAATATTACCGTAAGGGTCTATAATGCAAGATATGCCTGTGTTGGCGCATCTAACAATCCAACGTCCGTTTTCGATAGCACGGAGGACTGCATATTGATTATGCTGATAAGTTCCGAAGAATTTTCCCCACCACGCATCGTTTGTTATAATGACAGAAAACTGTGCCCCTTTATTAATGAAATCCGAAAAGAATCCCGGGAAAACCGACTCGAAACAAATTGCGGTATTGAATTTATATTTATTATCAAGTAAAAAGATTGTTGTGTCTTTTCCAAGCTGGTACGAACTAATGCCGACACCCCATTTGATTAAGTTTTTTAGAAACGGCAGTTTTTCCTGGTAAGGCATTCTCTCGCTTCCTGTTACCAGTTTTATTTTATTATATTTTTGATATTGGGTTTTTCCCTTGCCTTTTTCTATCAAAACAGCA
>JBAZEQ010000211.1:0-5144 GCA_041653855.1 Ignavibacteria bacterium
TTTTTCTACGAAAGGACACGTAGTATCATATTTAATAATATTAATCCCAATTTCATTTAACTTTTTCCTTATCTCGAGAGTCGTTCCGAAAGCCGGAATAATAACTATGTCATCAGGTTTCAGACTTTCCCAATTTATTAACTGCTCACCTGATGTATCCATAATGAAACTGACTCCTCTGCTCATCAAATCTTTGTTAACTTCGGGATTGTGAATCATCTCGCTCAACAAATATATTTTTTTATCGGGATTTTCTTCCAGGGCTTTGTATGAAATTTCTATTGCGTTCTCAACCCCGTAACAAAAACCAAAATGCCTCGCAATATAAAATGTTACCGAACCGAAATCGAGAACGGAAGGTGAATAGTCCCTTTTCCGCGAATCCTTTTCGAAACGCATACTTTTTACTTTCGAAATTATCTTGCTCTTGTAATATATTGGGATATCAAATTCCCGCATTTCCTTTTAAATGTTAAATTAAGAATATATATAAATTATGAATACGCCGAAATTCCTGTAATATCTTCACCTAAAATCAAAGTATGCATTTCGTGCGTGCCTTCATACGTCTTAACGGATTCTATGTTATTTAAATGCCTCATAATCGGGTATTCATCGAGTATACCGTTTGCTCCCAATATTTCTCTCGCATTACTTGCAATTATTTTTGCAATTTCACAATTGTTTCTTTTTGCAAGAGATACATGTTGCGGTCTCATTTTACCGTTATCTTTCAATTTTCCAAGATGGTAACATAATAGCTGTGCCTTTGTGATTTCGGTCAGCATATATGCAAGTTTTTCCTGAGTAATCTGAAATGATGCAATCGGTTTACCGAATTGAATCCTCGACAGTGAATAATTAAGTGCCGTGTTATAACATTCCATCGCAAGCCCTACGACACCCCACGCAATTCCATATCTTGCCTGAGTCAGGCACATCAATGGAGATTTCAATCCGCCGCTGTTTGGTAAAATATTTTCTTCAGGTATCAGACAATCTTCAAAAATAAGTTCTGATGTTACTGAAGCTCTAAGTGATAGTTTTCCTTTTGTTTCGGGAGCAGAAAAACCTTTCGTACCTTTCTCGACAAGAAATCCTCTCACTTTACCATCTAATTTCGCCCATACAATAGCAACATCGGCTATCGTTCCGTTTGTAATCCACATCTTTGCTCCATTGAGTATATATCCTCCATCAACTTTTTCTGCTTTTGTAATCATTCCACCCGGATTGCTTCCGAAGTCGGGCTCGGTCAATCCGAAACATCCTATCTTTTCTGCTGCCGCAAGCTTGGGAAGCCAGTATTTTTTCTGTTCTTCACTTCCGAATGTATAAATCGGATACATCACCAATCCCGATTGAACGGAAGCAAAGCTCCTAATACCGCTGTCACCTCGTTCAAGTTCCTGCATAATCAAACCGTATGCAATATTGCTTATCCCCATACCGCCGAATTCGGGAGGCAATGTCGGACCGAACACTCCGAGTTCAGCCATTTTAGGAATTAATTCCATCGGAAATTTCATTTCCTGATTAAACTTTTCTATAATTGGTATCACCTCGCTGTTAACAAAGTCTCTTACAGTATCCCTTATTGCTTTTTCCACGTCAGTGAAAAGCTCGTCTAATAAATAATAATCAGGTTGTTTATAATTTGATGTTTGCATAAATTAATTTCTAAATTATCAAAACTGAATTTCTATTTAAAGTAAAACATAAAATTCGACTTAAAGATTTATAAATAATAAATTTTTACACTGGTAGTCATTTTAAATGAAGCCTCTGACTATATGAAAATCTTTTTTCCATTTATAAATTCTCTATTTCATCTTATCCACAAACGTCAAACTCAAATTAATGCTCATAACTACTATTCCTGCGAAGAAAATAATCAAAGCAAGTATATTCTTAGTACTCATTCTGCTGAATTTTAACAGCAAGTATCCCGGGACTAAATTAATAAAAGCCCATATAACATTCGTTAATGGCGAAGATAGCCCTTTTCCCGGAGGATTAGAAAAAGGTGACGGAAAAGGAATCCCCGATATACCATTTACAAAATGGGGAACAAAGTTTGCTAAAAATATAGCGGCAAGAAATACCATTATATAATGATACCAATTCATTTTTTTGTTTAATTCAGTGTTCTCCATAATATTTTATATTATTACGTATTACGAAACTACAAATTAATTTCCTGATTATATTATTCTTTTGTTGTTTATAATTTGATGTTTGCATAAATTAATTTTTCTATATAATCCAAATTTTCTTTTGTTCCATTTACGGTTACTTTAGTAAAAGTTTTTAAATATTTCACTTCGATAACTTCGGCAAGTTTGTAAATTTTACTTAACATTTTATAATCATCTTTTTTTAATCTTAAAATCCGTTTTATAAACTCTTTACTTAATTCATCCTTAACCATATTCAGTAAATATTCCACGTTTAAACCTTTCTTTGCCGACATAAAAACAGAATCAGGGTTTTCTTCCTTTAAATGATTTAATAATTCAAAATCTCCAAGTGCATCCACTTTATTAAAAACATTTATTGTTTTCCTGCTACCGGCACCGATTTCATCGAGTGTATCTTTTACAACCGCAATCTGCTGTTCGAAGTTCGGATTCGATATATCGATAACATGCAGCAAAATATCCGATTCTACTACTTCCGAAAGAGTAGATTTAAATG
Organism: Ignavibacteria bacterium; assembly: GCA_041653855.1. GTDB lineage: Bacteria > Bacteroidota > Ignavibacteria > Tepidaquicellales > Tepidaquicellaceae > FEN-1279. The sequence continues at coordinate 2,698 of JBAZEQ010000211.1, forward strand.
ACTCGATTAAGTTATGCGGAAGATTTTTTATAAACCCAACTGTATCGGAAATTAAAACTTTTTTTGGAAACCTCGAAACAATTTTTTTTACTTTTTCATTATTTAACTTAAGCATTCGTGTTGACGTATCTAATGTAGCAAAGAGTTTATCTTCTACATAAACATCTGAATCTGTCAGTAAATTCAGCAAGGTTGATTTTCCTGCATTAGTATATCCGACAAGAGAAATACGAATATAATTTTTTCTTTCGATAGCTTGCGTTTTTCTTTGCCTGTCAATTTTTTCGAGCTTTTCCTTTAATACGGAAATCCTTGTTTTAATCAATCTTCTGTCCGTTTCAATCTGCGTTTCACCGGGTCCTTTTGTACCTATACCTCCGTACTGTTTGGATAAGTGTGTCCATTGCCTTGTTAATCTCGGCAATAAATATTCAAGCTGAGCCAGTTCAACCTGCAATTTCGCTTGTGACGAACGGGCGTTATTGGCAAAGATATCGAGAATCAAATTAGATTTATCGAGTATTTTGCATTTTATTTTCTGTTCAAGATTTCTAAGCTGTGTAAAAGACAGTTCATTTTCAAAAATCACGAGCGAAACATCTTTTTCTTCCACATATTCCGCGATTTCTTCGACCTTCCCTTTCCCAATCATATAGCGAGAACCGAACGATTCTCCAATCTGAGAAAAAGTTTTTATCACATTAGCACCCGCAGTTGCAGAAAGCAGTTTCAACTCATCGAGTGATTCTTTTATTTTAATTACGTTATCATCTTTCGTCGCAAAAAAAACAAGTACAGCTTTTTCGGCTTCTTTTTTCGTTTCAATCATATAGTCTTAAATTATTAAAAATGCGTTTCATAAAAAAGTGAATAGAGTATTATTGAGTGAATGAATAATCTACAAATAATGTACACTTATTATTTCAATTTTCACTATTTAAAAACTTATTTTTGCATTTTTTCCTGCATTGATATAATTTATTACCTTGGTTAATTTATAATATAATATTTTTAATTTACTTTTATTTAAAACTAACAGGGAAAATGAAATATGAAAAACTTTTTTATTGTTTTATCTTTATTTGTTTTTAGTATTACGTATTCACAAACCGGTACATGGTCACACGTAAGTGTTCTTCCGAATACGAATCCATCGATAAATTCTATTTATGTTGTGGACGCTAATACTATTTGGGTTGCTGCATCAGCTTCAACTACATCTAATGTCTACCTTTCGACAAACGGTGGAACAAACTGGACTTTAAAAAATGGTGGAATCGAAACCGCTAAAAGTATGTATGGTATGTTCGCTTTCGATGCAACTACGGCTTTAGTTGGTTCAGAGGATGGAGACATCTATAAAACAACTAATGGTGGTACTAACTGGACTAAAGTATTAGACTTAACAGGCTCTTTTTCAGATGGAATTTATATGTTCAATACAAACTATGGTATTTATTATGGCGACCCGACTGCCACTTCAGGACAACCTTATCAAATTAGAGTTACAACCAATGGCGGCAACAACTGGACACTCGTTCCTAACGCTCCAGTTTCGTCAACCGAATATGGTGTTATTAATGCTTGGGACTGTACGGATTCAAACCATGTGTGGTTTGGTTCCGCTAATATAACCGCAAGCTCTACTTCTGCAAAAGTTTATAGGACTACAAATGGCTTCTTTGGAAACTGGTTAAGTATTTCGGTTCCCGGATTAGGTGGTACGAGTGGATGTTATTATCAAGCAGTAGCTTTTGTAAACAATACAGATGGTATGATTGGTTCGAGTGGCGGAGATATTAAAAAAACAACCGATGGTGGTGCAACTTACTCTGCCGTTACTGTACCGGGCGCACTAACAGGTTCATTTGCGGTCATTACTATGAATTCTATCAAAGGTAGTAACAATACCATTAGAATGGCAACCCAGGGAGATACAACCCGTTTATTCAAAACTACTAATCTGGGAATTACATGGATAAGGGAAAGTATTCCTTCACAAGCTACGGCAACCAACGAACAAATCCAGCACATTCAGTTTCTAAATCCGAATTTAGGATTTGCCGCTCTTGGTGGGTCTAGTGGAAACGGTGGACTACTTAAGTATATGGGAACTAACGGAATAAATAGTAACACAGGAATCATACCTTCTAATTATAAATTAGAACAAAATTTTCCGAATCCATTTAATCCTTCGACCACTATCAGGTTCGCTCTACCAAAAGACGGTTTTGTTTCTTTAAAGATGTATGATGCACTCGGAAGAGAAGTTGAAACTCTCGTAAGTGAAAATTTGAGTGCCGGAATTCAGGAAGTTACTTATGACGCTTCTAAGCTTAACAGCGGTATTTATTTTTATAGAATTTATACAAACGGATTCACCGATACAAAGAAAATGGTACTCGTAAAATAATATTTGTTATTATAAAATATAAAAGCTTCTCTAT
>JBAZEQ010000212.1:0-5138 GCA_041653855.1 Ignavibacteria bacterium
GTTTTGGGGAACTCCCCTTCCAATATGGTTTTATAAGGATGTAAACGGAAAAGAACATTTCGAATGTATTGGTAGTATTGAAGAGCTAAAAAGAAAATCAACAAACATTGATGATATTTATAAAAATATTTTCTCGATTTACACAAACCATACATAGATAGAATCGAATTAAAGTCTGAAGACGGATTTAATATGCAGAGAATTCCTGAAGTGATTGACTGCTGGTTCGATAGTGGCTCAATGCCTTTTGCACAGTTCCATTACCCATTTGAAAATCAAAAATATTTCGAGGAAAATTACCCTGCCGATTTCATTGCAGAAGGTGTTGATCAAACACGTGGATGGTTTTATTCTATGCACGCAATCGGTACATTTTTATTCAATAAACCGGCTTACAAGAACCTAATAGTTAACGGACATATTCTCGATAAATTCGGGAAGAAGATGAGTAAATCACTTGGCAACGCAGTGAATCCATTCGATATATTCGATAAATATGGTGCAGATATACTAAGATGGTACTTAGTTGCAGGTTCCCCAATCTGGAAATCCAAATTATTCAACGAAGAAGACTTAATTGATATTAAGAATAAGTTTTTTGATACATTGATTAATACATATAAGTTCTTTATAATGTATGCTAATCTTAATGATTTCGATTATGCGAAAAAAGACCATATTTCCTTAAAAGATAGGAAAGAAATTGACCGGTGGATTATTTCAAAATTGAATTCATTAAAGAAAGAGTTCTTTGAATTAATGGACGGCTATGATATTACAAAAGCGTGCAGGTTATTATCCGATTTCACGGTAGATGAACTTTCAAACTGGTATGTGAGAAGAAACAGAAGAAGGTTCAGAAACCCGGAAAATGAAAGCGATAGCATAGCGGCATTCCAGACCTTATACGAATGTCTATATGAAATACTTAAAATGCTTGCACCTGTATCTCCATTTTTAACTGAAAGATTATTTTTGGATTTAAGCAATGCATACGAATCTATTCATTTAACGGAATTCAGCATCTACAATGCAGAACTAATCGATTCGACTCTTGAAGAGCAGATGGCTTTAGCCCAGAGAGTTGTTAACATTGTAAGAGCTGTTAGGGTAAAAAATAATTTAAAAGTAAGGCAACCTTTAAAACAACTATTAATTCCTGTTTTAAATGATGCTGAAAAAGATAATTTAGAGAAAGTTAAGAATATTATTTTAGAAGAAATTAACGTAAAAAATTTAAATATCATCGAAGGTAATTCAGAAATTATTAAAAAGAAATCAAAACCGAATTTTAAATCGATTGGACCAAAATACGGGAAAGATGTAAAGAAAGTTCAGCAAATAATTAACGGTTTAACACATTCGGAAATTACAGAACTTGAAAAGAATGGAGTTTTGCAGAAAGATAATTTCGGATTAACAAAGGAAGATGTCGAAATATTTACGGAAAATATCGAAGGATGGATAGTGGAATCGGATAATAATATTACAATTGCATTGGATACCAAACTCAATAATGAATTAGTAGAAGAAGGCATCTCCCGTGAATTTGTTAACAGAATTCAAAGCTACCGTAAATCGAATAGCTACAACGTTAATGATAAAATTAATGTTACAGTAAAAACGGATTCGGTTATATATAATGCAATAATTAAATATTTTATAAATATTAAGAATGAAATTAACTGTGAAAATTTAGTTGAATCAAATGATAATGGATTAAAGTTTTTTGAAACAGATATAAATAATGTTCCATTTAAATTTTATATAGAAAAAATTTCATAAAGAATAATAAAGGAGAAATTTATGAAAAAGAATGTACAAAAAAAGAAAAAAGTAGTTAAAAAAGCTGTTAAAAAACCTATTAAAAAGGTTTCAGTAAAAACTAAAAAGCTAAAAACAGCGAAAGCTAAAATTGTGAAGGTAATACCAAAAAGAATATTGAAACCTAAAAATTTAAAAGAAAAAAAACCCGAAAAAAAGATAATGACACCAAAGAAGATTAAAGCTATAAAGAAGAGTAAAAAAACAAGATATACACCAGCTGAATTGCAGCATTTCAAGGAAATTCTTATTGCCGAAAGAAGAGCCATACTTGATAGTGCAAAAGCAAATATGAAATCACTTGTCGATGATGAATCAGGTGATTACGTTGGTGAAAACCTTACATACTCTACTCATATGGCTGAACAAGGAACTGATGAAATGGAGAGAGAAAAAAATTATATGTTCGTACAACGAGACGAAAAATATCTCGGGTATATTCAGGAAGCATTAACGCGTATTGATCAGGGTACATACGGACTCTGTATAGATTGTATAGAAGGACCAAAATATCTTTGCGATACGTGTCCATTAATCCCCAAAGAGAGATTAGAATTAGTACCTATTACACAACACTGCATCGAATGTAAAAACCTTAGAGGATAAAAGATTTGAGAATTTTATATTTTTCTTTATTTATTGTAATTTCGGACCAGATAAGTAAATTTTTTGTAAAAGGTATAAATATACCGTTTTTGGGAATTACAATAAATGGTATGAGGCAGGGTTCAAGTATTAGTCTCATAGATAATTTCTTCCGCATCACGTATATAGAAAATCCCGGTATGGCATTCGGAATGGAAATAGGAAGTAAACCAATGCGTTCAATCTTCACTATTTTTGCTAGTATTCTAATAATATATTTTATTTATAAAAATAGGAAAGAAATATTTTATTTACGTTTTTCTTTAGCTTTAATCTTAGGAGGTGCAATTGGTAATTTGATTGACAGAATATTTCATGGAGTAATTTATGGTACAGACCGCCTATTATCAGGAAATGTTGTTGATTTTTTTCAGGTTAATATTCCAGATATAAAGATATTTGGAAAAGTATTTTATTCCTGGCCTATTTTTAATATTGCGGATTTAGCTATCACAGCAGGATTTATTATGATAATTATTGGTTACAGAAAAATCTATAATCATAAAGAAGCTAATGAGCAATCACCCACAGACTCAAAAGTTTTAAATACAGTTATTTCAGAAAATCCTTCTGTACCCTCATCTGAAATCTCCAATTCCATCGATAAAACCGAAAAAAACACTACCGATATTATAAAATAGAATTTAAAATCAAATCATCTATTTTATAATTTAGCGACTAACATTTACAATTAAATATTAAATAAATTATCGTCCCAGTCCGTCGAGATAGTCTTTCTTTTTCAATAATGTTTCCTCATCCTCAATATGTTTTTCGTCTGGAACACAGCAATCCACAGGGCATACTGCGGCACATTGGGGTTCATCGTGAAATCCTTTACATTCAGTGCATTTATCCGGCACTATATAAAAGAAATCACCGGAAAAAAATCCTTCAGCACCTGACGGTGCGGCTTCACCTTCACCGTATTCTTTTCCTGCAAGTGACCATCTTGCTCCACCTTCATATATAGCAGTGTTTGGACATTCGGGCTCGCAGGCACCGCAATTAATACATTCGGATGTTATCACAATAGACATATTTTGTTTTCCTTATTTTTATTAATTAATTTATTTTGTTAAAATCATTTTTTTAGTTTCTACAGGATTATTATCTAAATATAATTTGTAAAAATAAACACTGCTTGCTAAATTACTTCCATTTATGTAAGCTTCGTACTCTCCAGCTTTTTTAAATCCATTAACAATTGTAAAAATTTCATTTCCCCTGATATCATATATAATAATTCTTACATCCGATGATTTTGAAATTTGATATTTAATTTTTGAACTGTTATTGAATGGATTCGGGTAATTCTGATATAATTTAAAATCCTCGACAATACTATTACCATTAGAGACAAAAATCGGGCTTCCCGCATTTACCCAAGCTGTATAAATCAAACACATCAATTTATATGAAGCATTCTTAAAAAATTGAATTGTAAAATTACCAGCAAGATTCCAGAAATTTTGATAATACAATTGACTATAGTTACTACCCGAGATTACTTGTGCGATACTATCTGTACGATAAACTGAATCCCTATATGAATTGGAAGAATAAACAATATTAAATGCAAAATTATTTATATCGTTTACAAAAGATACATTTTCACCTGAATATTGAATATATGCAGTATCCCTGTTGATTAATTGGGTCTCGTATCTTGAATGGATTCCATAAGATATTGAATTATAAAACCACCCATTATAATATCTTGTGCAATGTAATGGATTGTATGCATCAGCAACATAATGACCTAAATCAGACGCTCGCAACATCGCATTTCTCCAATCGTGAAGTTGAAAATATTTTTTTACGGAATCTGTATAAGCTATTATTGCAAATGGTACGTAACCGTTATCTATGACAAAATTGATACCGTGTAATGCAACTAAACTATCCCAATTTTGCGGAATTCTACCGGTAGCTAAAAATTCAGGATAATATTCGATATCAATATAGTGCCTGTATTCTTCTGTAGGGTCGGAACTTTTTCTGTAATCAGCATCAGAACCGTGAAAAGCCATAGAATCCGGAAACCATAAAAAAGGATTCATAACAGATGGAAAAGACAGACGGGATTTCCTGTTAATAATTTTATGACCGGCACTTCCCCATCCAAGAAAAAACAGTGTTACAAATAATAATAATATATACAAAATTCGTTTCATTGCGATTGAAAATACGGTAAAAAAGTAAAAAGTGAAACGTAAAACGTGAAACGGGAAAAGGAAATAATAAATATCAATATTAAAACTAACTACTGACTACTTTCACTATTATTAAATAAAAAGCTACCACGTAAATTTTACTATATTTCCTTTCTTAAAGTGATTTTCTTTTTTCCCGTTTATCTTAATTTTACTGAGCTCTTTTACGAGAGTAAAAATAACTTCACTTTCGGTAATACCGATAACTTCAACTTCTCCAATATCGATATAGCCGTGAGTATTCATTCCGAATATTTCCTCTTCGAAGTACTTTGAGAGTGTGCCAGTTGCACTAACATCAGGAAGACTTTCAGCCGAATTAATAGAGACTTTAATAGTGTTCCCTTTTTTTGATTGGATTTCGCCGTTTAATTCGTTTTGAGTGGAATCGGAAGAAACCGAACAATCCAGATGTTTTGAATAACTCTGTACTGAAAGTGTGAAAAGTAACAG
>JBAZEQ010000213.1:0-5093 GCA_041653855.1 Ignavibacteria bacterium
CTTCAACAAGGTATGATGCAACTTCTCCAATTGTGCCTTTTTCTTTATATCGTTTTGCAATCGAACCTATCATATCTGCGGCTATAACTTTTATATTTGGATTTTTTTCTTTCAGGAATTTTGCAGTACCTGTTATTGTTCCGCCGGTTCCAAGTCCTGCAATAAAGTGTGTAATTTTCCCTTCTGTTGCTTCCCAGATTTCGGGACCTGTTGTTTTGTAATGTGCATCGGGATTTGCATAATTTATATACTGTCCTGTATAAAAAGAATTCGGAGTTTCTTTTGCAATTGACTGTGCTTTATTGAGATAATATTCAGGTGAATCGTGCGGTGCGGATTTAGGAACAACAATTACTTTAGCTCCCAACGCTTTCAGGTAATTTCTTTTTTCCATACTTACTTTATCCGTAACTACTATCACGGATTTATATCCCTTCCCAGCCGCAGTCAACGCAAGTCCGATTCCTGTATTTCCACTTGTCGCTTCTATTATAGTTCCTCCGGGCTTTAATATCCCGTCTTTTTCCGCTTTTTCAATCATAGCCAGTCCAATCCTGTCTTTTACACTTCCGCCCGGATTGTAATTTTCCATCTTTCCTAATACTGTGGCTTTAAATCCTTTTGTCAAAACATTCAATTTAACAAGTGGAGTGTTGCCAATTAATTCGAGTACGCTATTATAATATTTCATTGTTAAAATATTTTATTATTCAAATTGTATATCACCGTAATTTCTACAGGAATCCGAAATAGGTAAAGAACTGCATTTAATATATAACCTTTTTTGAACGTTATGAAAATTGTAATTATTATATATACCAATCATATAGGAACCTTTATATATTCTTTCATTTTTTATGAAAAATATCGTATCAAAACCATTTAAAATAAATATTGATACAGTATCATCTTTTGGAATATCACAAGGTAGGTTAAAGTTTGTATAAACAGGATTCGGATATGCAGGACCAAAAGAATAGTTATTGCCACCAATTAGGGTAATTCCCATTACAGTATACCAATATCTAAAATTACCGTAAATATCGATTACTTTTAATCTATATTTATAATATGATACATTTAAACTAACTGTATCATAATAATTAAAACTAATAGTATCATTTGTTATTCCAACTCCGGAAATAAAACCTATTTTAGTATAATTATTAGAATCAGGTTTTAAGCTTCTTTCAATATCAAATCCAAAACAATGATATTGCTTTGAAGTCTTCCATTCTAATTTTGATATATTATTTGAAATTACAGTGACATTAAAAGAAATTACATATGTGAAAGTATCAACCAGAGCGTGTATGCACCAATCGGTTGTATCCCCGCCAAGTACTTGTCCGAATTCATTAGTCCTTAATATTCCTAAATCAACGGGTTCGTTTTTAACTATATTTTCATCTTTACTACAACTCGAAATGAAATAAAAAGATAATCCAATAATTAAAAAGATAAAAATATTTTTTACAAAAATTTTCATAAAAAATTATTAATAATTATGCGTTCTTTGCACCCGCCATGGCGGGCTCATTATGTTGTCGGTTTCATCAACGGGAATAATATCACATCTCTTATGTTCAACGAATTTGTCAGCAACATTACAAGCCTGTCAACTCCAAGCCCCACACCTGTTGTAGGTGGCATTCCGACTTCTATTGCCCTCAGAAAATCCTCGTCCATCGGGTGAGTTTCTTCTTCTCCGCCTCTTCCTCTTTCTACCTGCTCTTCGAATAGTCTTCTTTGCAATATCGGGTCATTAAGCTCCGAGTATGAATTTCCCATTTCCCATTTATTTATATATGGTTCGAATCTTTCTACGAATATTACCTCTTCAGGATTTTTCTTCATTTCTTCGAGTTGTGTGAGTGAATATTCTCTCAGCGGTTTGCATAGCGGAGTCGTATCTATCGGGTGGTCAATCACAAAAGTTGGCTGAATTAAATCTCCTTCACATATTTCTTCAAACAAAGCCGATATAAGAAGTCCCTTACTGTGACTCATCTTCGGGTCGAATTCAATATTTTTATCTTTCATATACCTGATTAAATCATCTTTACTTGTTTTTAATACATCTAATTCTGTTTTTTCTTTTATCGCATCTGTCATTTTTAATCTTTTCCACGGACGTTTGAAGTCGAGTTCTACTCCCTGGTATTCGATTTTTGTTTTACCGTGAACGGCAAGACAAGCCTGCTCTACAACTTCTTCGAATAAATTCATACTGTCGTTGTAATCTCCGTATGCCTGATACCATTCTACTTGTGTGAATTCCGGATTGTGTGTTCTGTCTATTCCTTCGTTTCTGAAGTCTTTAACGAATTCAAAAACCCTGTTAAATCCCCCAACGACAAGCCTTTTCAGAAATAATTCATTCGAAATTCTTAAATATAATTGAATATCGAGAGCGTTATGATGTGTTGCAAAAGGTTTTGCATTTGCTCCTCCGTATATTGTCTGTAATGTCGGAGTCTCGACTTCAAAAAAATTATATTTTTCTAATGTAGTTTTAATAGACCTAATAATCTTACCTCTGTTTAAAAAAGTATCTTTAACATTATCATTTACAATTAGGTCAATATATCTTTGTCTGTATCTGAGCTCAATATCAGCAAATGCATCGTGAATAATCTTTTCGCCCGTCTCCGTTATTTCTTCCTTAACAACCGGTAGGGGATAGATGGTTTTTGTGAGTAACTGAAATTCAGTAGTGTGAATCGAAACCTCTCCTGTCTTTGTTCTGAAAACAAATCCTTTTACCCCGATTATATCACCGATATCCAAAAGTTTCAAAACGCTGTAATTCAATTCACCTACATCGTCTTTCCTGAGATATATCTGAATTCTTCCGCTTTCATCTTTTATATGGCAAAATGTAGCTTTTCCCATTTTCCTTATTGCAACTATTCTGCCCGCAACCGAAACCAAAACTTTCTTCTGCTTTTCTTTCTCTTCTTCATTTTCGGGGTCTTTGAAATCGCCTATAATTTCCTTTGATATAGATGTTACATCAAACCTGTGAGGATATGGATTAATCCCGAGTTTTTTTATTTCCTCGAGTTCTTCTAATCTTCTTTTAATTAATTCGTTTTGTTCTGTCACTTTTTCTAAGTTTAAAGTTTGTAAAGTTTTTGAAAAATTATAAAATTATTGGTTTTTTTAATCAGTGATGAGTGATTCAATTTCCTTCGCAGTCAAATATCTCCACTCTCCGGGTTTTAAACCTGTTAATTTCAAAGTACCATATTCACTCCTGTTCAGGCTTCTGACAAAGTATCCGTAATGCTCGAACATATTTTTTACCTGCCTGTTTCTACCTTCGTGTAAGGTAATGCTAACGTATGTAAAATCATTTTTTCTGGGAAATTCAATTTTACAAGGGCTGGTTCTTCTACCCTCGATTTTTATTCCGTTCATTAATTTGATTTTATGTCTTTCCTCGAGCGGTCTTGAAATCTCGATGAGATAAGTTTTGTCAACCTTGAATTTCGGATGCATTAGCTTGTTGGCAAAATCTCCGTCGTTTGTTAGCAATATTAAACCTGTTGTGTCAAAATCCAACCTGCCAATCGGAAAAATCCTCTCCTTGATATTAATTATATCTACTACTGTCTTTCGTCTCTTTTCATCACTAACACTCGAAATTATATTGATGGGTTTATTTAGTATAATATAAATTTTCTTTGTGCTGATTTTAATCGGCTCGCCATCAATGCTTACTTTATCCTTTTGCGGGTCTATCTTGAATCCGGGTTGTGATATTGATATTCCGTTTATGGTAATTCTTCCTTGTAAAATATATTCATCAACTTTTCTCCGTGCTATATCGCTATGCATAGCAACGAATTTATTTATCCTTATTAAGTTATTATCCATTTTCTATATTCTCTTTATTCAATTCGTTATCTTCTTTCTCGATTTTTTCTTTACTATTTTCTATTTCTTCGTTTTCTATTGTTTCCTCTTCCATTTTCTCATCTTCAATTTCCCCATCTTCCATTTTTTCATCTTCCATTTTCTCATCTTCAATTTTCTCATCTTCTATTGTTTTATTTTCCCCATCTTCTATAGTTTCATTTTCCGTTTCTGCGATTTCATCATCCTCTGTGGTTGAAGGCTCGTCGTTTAGAGCAGACACATTCTCCGATATTCCATTATTTGCTTCGGGTTTTTCAGTTTCGTTTAATGATGCACCGTCTGGATTCGGAGTCCCTGCACTAAATAGATTCGATTCCGTATTAATCGAGTTGAATAAATCAATATCAGCTTCTGTTATACCTTCTATTTTTTCGTTTTTTAATATTTCATTTATCTCTCTAAGTTTAGGTAAGTCTTCCAGTGAATTCAATCCGAGGACTTTCAAAAAGTTATCCGTAGTTCCGTAAAGTATTGGTCTTCCCGGACCACTTGCTCTGCCTTTTATGCAAATCAAATCTCTTTCCAGCAGTGAGTTTACTATATAATCAACATTAACACCTCTTATAAATTCTATATCAGAGCGTGTTATAGGCTGTTTATAAGCAATTATAGAGAGCGTTTCTATTGCAGAGGGGGACAATTTCTTTCTTTGTGTTTCCGTATAAAGTTTGCCTACGAAGTGAGCGAACTTTTTCCGGGTTGAAAACTGATATCCACCTGCAATTTTTATTATTTCGAAAGCATTATCATTTTTCATGTAATCTAAATTCAATGCATCTACTATTTCCTCAATCTCTGGAATCCTGCTTTCAATCTTAAAACTATCGAGAATTTCTTTAATTTGCTTTGAAGAAATCTCATCCTGTGATGCAAATATTATGGACTCCACAATATTTTTTAATCCCGCATTAAACAAATTGAAACTCCGTTTTTGAGATTATAAATTTTGATAGATTTGCTCTGTCAACGGAAATATTTAAATATCCTTCCAGTGCAAGCTGTAGTAATGATAGAAAAGTACAGATTATCAGCATCCTTTCGTTCATATTCATTATCAATTCGATGAAATCTATTTCAGAATGTTCTTTGAAAAAATCGATTAAAAATTCCCTCTGGAGCTCAGGCGTTACATTTAAAAGCTCTATAGGGTGAACGGTTTCTTTCCTTAT
>JBAZEQ010000214.1:0-5063 GCA_041653855.1 Ignavibacteria bacterium
TTTCTATCAGGCAGACCTTGTAATCACTGTTGCTGACCCTCACAGACCGGGACACGAATCATGCTATTACCCGAGTTTAACAAATATTGAAATTGCTGATGTTGTAGTTTTAAATAAAATTGATTCTGCATCTCCTGAAAATATTCAGGCTGTAAGAGAAAACATACACAGAATTAATCCGAAAGCAATCGTAGTAGATGCGGCTTCTCCGCTTGCACTCGATAAACCGGATGATATTAACAAAATAAAAGGAAAGAGAGTCCTCGTAGTGGAAGACGGTCCGACCCTTACACATGGCGGAATGAAATTCGGTGCAGGTACACTCGCCGCAATGAAATTCGGAGCAAAAGAATTAGTTGACCCGCGTCCTTATGCAGTTAAAAGCATTCTCGATACCTATAAAAAATATCCCGGAATCGGTGTATTACTACCGGCAATGGGCTATAGCGACCAGCAGGTAAAAGACCTTGAAACAACTCTTAACAGAGTCCCCTGCGATACAGTAGTTATCGGTACACCTATTGACCTGAAGAGATTGATAAAAATCAAGAAACCTTCTGTTACAGTCAGTTATTCCTTGCAGGAAATCGGCAAACCCGATTTGAAAGATATCATCACAGATATGTTTAAGAAGAAAAAGTAAAACTTAGTTTGTCATTCCCGCCTGCCGTGGCAGGTTATCGGGAATCCACATAATAATATAAACGTTCTCAAAGCAATTTGAGAACGTTTTTTTTATTAATCCCGAAGGGATGAAATTATTATAGAAGAAAAATTTTAATATTATTAGAACCCCGAAGGGGTGACATAAAAAGATGCCACTGTTGGTGTTTAAGTACGCTTTTTGTACGTCACCAACAGCAAAACATTAGTAAAAGTATATAAAAATGAAAACGTTCTCAAAGCAAATTGAGAACATTTTTTTTAATAATCCCGAAGGGATGAAATTATTATAGAAGAAAGATTTTAATATTATTAGAACCCCGAAGGGGTGACATAAAAAGATGCCGCTGTTGGTGTTTAAGTACGCTTTTTGTACGTCACAAACAGCAAAACATTAATAAAAGTATATAAAAAGAAAACGTTCTCAAATATCTTTGAGAACGTTTTTTTTTATTAATCCCGAAGGGATGAAATTATTATAGAAGAAAATTTTAATATAATTAGAACCCCGAAGGGGTGACATAAAAAGATACCGCTGTTTGTGTTTAAGTACGCTTTTTGTACGTCACCAACAGCAAAACATTAATATAAGTATATAAAAATGAAAACGTTCTCAAATATCTTTGAGAACGTTTTTTTATATAAAAAGAATTAAAATAATATTCTTGTCATCCCTGCACGCTTTAGGCAGGAATCTCACTTCTTGTCATCCCTGCATGCTTTAGGTATGAATCCCTTTTACGCTCGTTACGAAGCCCCAGCTTCGTAACGCAGTAATCACACCAGCTTCTTCAGCTTCTTCAATTTCCCCATTGCCTCTTCCCTCTTGGCTCTTTCACTCTCTATAAGTTCTTTTGGAGCTTTCTCTACAAAATTCTGATTTGATAATTTCTTATCTATATTAGCAATATATTTTTCGAGGTTTTCGATTTCTTTTTTATACTTTTCGATTTGTTTTTCATTTACTTCGAAAGGTATGTGAATCTCAAAATCTGCAAGGACTTTACTTAAATATTTATCCCCATCCAATTTCTTTATCTTTTCAAGAGTACTCAAATTGCAAAGACTAAATATATAATCATTGTATTCATCAAAAGTCTTTTCTGCAATATCATTCGAACATATTGCATAGACTTTACATTTTTCCGAATATGGAATATCATTTTCTGCTTTCAGGTTTCTTATCCCGCTTACAATCTCCTGGAATATTTCGAATTTCTTTTCGCTTTCGGAATTTATTTTATCTTTTTCTATTTCCGGAAATTCCGAAAATGAAACACTTTTTCCATCTCTTCCTTCTTCAAGTATATGCCATATTTCCTCCGTAACAAACGGAATAACCGGGTGCAATAATTTCACAATATCTTCATAAATCTTTAACGCCTTATCAATAATATATTTTGCCGATTTAGGATATTTATCAATCTTTATTTTAAGAATCTCTATATACCAATCGCAAAAATCACTCCATACAAAATTATATAACGCCTTCGTGTAATCATTTAGTTTATATTCTGATAGACATTTTTCAACCTCTTCCAGTTCGGAATTAAACCTGCTATCCATCCATTTATCGGTGAAATCATCTTTTAAAACATCATCACCATATTCATCCGATTCATATATTTTAGCCTTATTCATCAAAAGAAATCTTCCCGCATTCCATAATTTCGTAACAAAGTTTCTACCGATTTCTGTCTTATCTATATCGAATAGCACATCATTCCCAAGCGGTGCAAGGTAAACCATCGTAAATCTAAGTGCATCTGTACCATATTTATCCATCACAACAAGTGGGTCGGGTGAATTTCCAAGTGTCTTGGACATTTTCCTGCCTTTTCCGTCTCTAACAATTGAGTTAAAATATACTTCCTTGAACGGAATGTCTTTTCTGTATTCCAATCCTGCCATAATCATCCTTGCAACCCACAAAAATATTATATCCGAAGCCGTAGCAAGAAAATCAGTCGGATAATAATAATTTAACTGTTCATTTTTGTCTTCATTCGGCTTATTTTCCCACCCAAATACGCTTATAGGCCAGAGCCACGACGAAAACCAGGTATCGAGTACGTCCGGCTCCTGAATCCAGTTCTCGATGTCCGAAGGCGGCTTCAAGTCGCAGTAAATCTCACCAGTATCCTTTTTATACCAAATCGGAATCTGATGTCCCCACCAAAGCTGTCGCGAAATACACCAATCCCTTATATTATCCATCCAGTGGAAATAAACTTTCGTATATCTATCAGGATAAAACTTGATTTTTCCTTCTTTTACTACTTTTATTGCAGGTTCTGCCAGCTTTTTCATAGATACAAACCACTGGTCGGATACCATTGGCTCTATTGTTGCACCGGATTTTTGTGCAAAAGATACATTATGGATATATTCATCTTCTTTTATTAAATACCCTTCTTCTTTCAATTTTCTTACGACTTTTTTCCTCGCTTCATTTACACCCATTCCCTGAAACTCAAGTCCGTTTTCATTTAATTTAGCGTCTTTTGTTAAAATATTGACCTGAGGAAGATTATGCTTCTTTCCAATTTCAAAGTCATTCATATCGTGTGAAGGTGTAATTTTCAAAGCTCCCGTTCCAAAATCCATATCAACATAAGAATCGAAAACAATAGGTATATTTTTGTTTACTAACGGTAATATAACTGTCTTGTTTGTAAGGTGATTATATCTATTATCTAAAGGATTTACTGCCACTGCTGTATCACCAAACATTGTCTCCGGTCTTGTGGTCGCAATTGTTAAATATTCATCAGAATCTAATATTGGATACTTCACGTAATAGAGTTTATCTTTTAGCTCCTTGAACTCAATTTCATCATCACTCAATGCCGTTTTAGTTATCGGGTCCCAATTTATAATCCTTTTCCCTTTATATATTAATCCTTTCCGGTATAAGTCAACAAATACCTCTTTAACTGCTCTCGAAAGCCCTTCATCGAGAGTAAATCTTTCTTTTGACCAATCTACAGATACACCGAGTTTTTTAAGCTGTTTTAATATAATTCCCCCGTGCTTTTCTTTCCATTCCCATACTTTTTTAACGAATTCTTCCCTGCCAATTTCCTCTTTTTTAATACCCTGTGTTGCAAGGTCTTTTTCCACCATTAATTGTGTGGAAATTCCTGCGTGGTCTGTTCCCGGTACCCAGCATACTTCGAAGCCATTCATTCTTTTCCACCTGCAATAAATATCCTGTATGGTATTATTTAATATATGCCCGATATGCAAAATTCCCGTAACATTAGGCGGTGGAATTACTATTGAATACTTTTTCTTATTTTTATTGATTTTTGATTTGTAGATTTCATTATCTTCCCAAAAGCTTTGCCACTTTTGTTCTACTTCTTTTATTTCATATTTATTCGGTACTTCTGCCATTAGTTGTATGAGGATTATTTTTAATTATTAATTCGTATGCTAAATTTAAATATGCAATTGCTCCAAGAGAATTTATTTTGTATAAACAAAGCGGTTTACCGTAAAATGTTGCTTCATTTAATAAACTCGAAACAGGTATATTCGTTTTCAATAAATATTCAATATATTTTAATTTTAATTCCCTTTCGGATATTTCGGTAACTTTTGAATTCTTTTCATACATAGTCATCAGTATTCCCTCAACTTCTAAATCAGGGTTGGAAATTTCGTGTATCCACGCAATATATTGAAAAAGCCTGTCTACTGCATCTAATGATAAATGTCCGCATTTTACAGGAATTAAAATGGAATCGGATGCTGTTAGAGCATTAGTCGTAATTCCTCTTAATACCGGCGGACAATCTATAATTATAAAATCATATAAATTCTTTATTTCCTTCAGTGCATTCTTCAAAATTATCCTGTTCTCTGAAGACTTTGCGAATTTCTCATCGAGTTTTATTGAATTTATATTCGCAGGAACAAAATCGAGATGCTCTAATTCCGTCTTATGAATTGTGTATTGAATAGATTTAGTAAATGTGAATATTTCATAAATGCCTGCCTTGATTTTATCTGATGTAAAACCTAACGCTATTGCCGCCGAACCAAAAGGGTCAACGTCTATAAGAAGTGTCTTCTTTTCTGCAACGGCAAGTGATGCCGCAAGATTCACGGCTGTCGTAGTCTTTCCTACTCCTCCTTTAGAGATACATACTGATATTATTTTTCCCATTTTATAATTTGCAATAATGAATCTTATTGTTGTTTATTACTGCATTTGGTTTACAAACAACTTTAAATCCGTCAAAAGGTGTATTCCTGCTCTTCGATAAAAATTTATTTTTATCTATAATCCATTCTTCATCTGTATTTAATATTGTCATATTTGCTTCTTCTCCTTCTTTTATGTGTACTTCGGATAATCCTAAAATTTTTCTCGGATTTATTGACATTTTCTC
>JBAZEQ010000215.1:0-2901 GCA_041653855.1 Ignavibacteria bacterium
GGCATATTCAATATCTTTTATATGAAGTGCAAAAATTATTATCTGTATAAATGTAAAATGATTAATTTCACGAATATTATTGAAAAATCCTTTTTCATCGATTCTTTTGAATACCCGAACGGCAATATTAATCTTTTCATATTTTCCGGTAGTAATTTCATTTACTATATGGCTAACAATTGTGTAAACAGAATATTCAACATCCTTTGTATTCAATAAAACCCTGTTTTTTTCTATGTAATTTTCTATTTCCTGATAAACTTTATCGAGGCTGTTCAATTTTATTAGTTTTAAAGTCAGGTAACACAAATAAATTCTCGGCTGTTTAGATTCGAACTTATCTATATTATTTTCTATATTCCCCATTAATTTTTCGAAAGTATCTAATCCATATTCGGATATTTTACTTTCACCCATTAGATTATTTTGAACTAATAAATGAAAAATGTACAATCTGATGAAAATATACAACTGGTCTGCAGAATCAACCAGATTTTTAACTGTACTTATTTTTTTATCAGTTTGCATATCAAACTTTTTCATTAAAAATTCCTCATCTACCAACTTAAGCTTAGTATAATAGTAATTTTTACTATCCCATTGCGAATTATTCATCAGTTCCTTAATTTCGTCAATCTCGTTATTATAAAATTTAACAAGTTCTTTATTCTTCAACTGGTTAGTTAGGTATGCTTTTTTCCCAATTATATCCTTATCCAGGGAATAATGCACAAGAAAATTTTCGATAAGGTTATTGAAATCCGAAATCAATTTTCTTGTCCTCACACTGTTGAATTTTTTGGTTTTAAAAATATACGAAGAAATCAGCTCTGTAGTAACCATATCAAATGTGTGATTATGATAATATTTCTTTATGAATTCATAAAACCCTGCCATATGTTTACTCTCGTTAAAATACGGTGAATTAATAAACTTACCGAGAGTTTTAAACTCTTTATCGCTGAGAGAATCGAGCATATTTAAGAATTTATATTTATACATAAATACTAAAATTTATTAATTATTAATTCTTCACAATTATTTTCTATTGTCTTGTAAAATAGCGAATATTTTCGAAATATTCTCTATATTTTTCGAATATTAAGGAGTATTTACTTTATTATAGTATACACACTATAATATATAATTACCTGTATTTTCATACATTTCTCTAATTATTTCTTTTCTTAATATCATAAAGAGTGTTTTATATATATAAATGAAATGTTAATTTTCTGTAGTAAATTTTTAATATTTTTTATAGGGTTTAGCAGATTCCGGGGGAAAATTTTGAAAACCGATTTCTCCCTTTTTTATATTCATTCAAAAAAATTAGGGGAAAGAATAGATAATAAAAAATAATTAAAAAAGCATATTTAATCTTATTATGAAAACTTCTCTTCATCTTAATTACAAAAATATATTTATATTTTTGTTTGTTACTTTTATAATTATAGGCAATTCATTCGCTCAAACTCCGCAGTATTATAATTTAAATACAGGGGGAACAACGACCTCTTACCCATTTAACGTGGCAGAAGGAAAAGCAATAAATTATATTTTCCTTTCGGGAGATTTTAATAAGCCTACATCACTTCCTTCCGGTACACAAATTACTACTGTGTATTTTTTTATTAACTCGGCAGGTACACGAACTTTTACCGACCTCCGAATATTAATGGCACAGGATACAAATACAAGATTTACATCATCTGCTTTTTATAACGGACCTTATGACACGGTGTATTACAATGCTTCAGTATCACTTACAGGGACAGCAGGCGGATGGATGAGCGTAACTTTAAATAAACCTTTTATATATGACCCAAATAAAAGTTTGATTTTATTTGTAGGACAATGTGGAGCCACCGGCTCGGGTTTAATTACTAAAGTTACTGCGACTGCTGATAGCAGACGTGTTTGGTCGGTTGGCGGCTGTCCATTTGTTGCAACTTCTTCCGGCTCACATATACAGCACTTCGGAGTTGATGTAACACCGGTATCTTTAAGCGGTACTTATTCGATACCGAGCGGAAGTTTCCCAACAATTGCATCGGCAGTAACTGCTTTGAATACTTACGGAATTGCAGGAGCGGTTACTTTTAACGTTGCGGCAGGATATACAGAAACAGCACCAGTGGAAGGTTTTAAACTTGGAAGTGATATTTTAAACGCAACAACGAGTTCTACAAATAAAATTATTTTTCAAAAAAGTGATGCAGGAGCAAATCCACTTGTTACTGCACAAATAGGAGTTTCCACTACCATAGACGGAATATGGATAATTCAGGGAACGGATTATGTAACTATAAACGGAATTGATTTACAGGAAAGTGCATCAAACACAACCACAATAACACAAATGGAATGGGGGTATGCATTATTAAAAAGAAATTCAACAGCACCATTCGATGGATGCCAGAATAATACAATTCAGAACTGCACTATAACTCTAAACAAAACGAATACTGTGTCAAAAGGCATATATGTTAATAATCATACTGCATTATCGACATCAACTTTAACTATCACCGATGTATCCGATGCCAATAGTTATAATAAATTTTACAGCAACACTATTTCGAATGTATATACTGGAATTTATGTATATGGATACAATAATGCATCATATTATGATTTGAATAATTATATCGGGTACACATCAGGAACCGGAAATACAATAACAAACTTTGGTGGGAGTTCATCCAATCCTTACGGTATTTACGCAGTGTATCAAAGTGGGATATACGTTTCATACAATAATATTAATGGAGGAACAGGAAACACGGGTACAATATACGGTATTGCGACCGGAACAGCTACCGATGTATATGTACGTATACGTTATAATACTATAACGTTAACCCCATCCACAACAACAAATTCCGTTTATGCAATACA
>JBAZEQ010000215.1:2911-5046 GCA_041653855.1 Ignavibacteria bacterium
TATGGGAGGAAGCGGAACATCCAATTATGTTTATATATATAATAATATCATCGAAAATTGTACACTTAACTCGTCTACAACAGGAACATTTTATGGAATTAATAGTATTACATCAAATTATAATATTAGTATATATAATAATGAGATACGAAACAATATTAAAACCGGAACGGGCGCTTTTTATAGTATCAGGCAATACGGTGCGGTTGTAAATGCCGCCAATATATATAGTAATATTATCAGGAATAATACCAACACGGGAGCAGGAGCAGTATATAGTATATATAGCAATCCAACTTCCACAACAATAACAAAAATATATTCCAATTCTATATATTCCAATAGCACCACAGATAACTATTTGTATGGAATTTACAACTCTTCATCTGCAACTTCGAATATATATTCCAATTCCATATATTCCAATAGTAATGGTAACAGCTTTTTGTATGGAATTTGTAATACTTCTACTGCGGAATCAAATATTTATACTAATTCTATATATTCCAATAGCTGTACCGGCGGTAATTTGTATGGGATTTATAGTACCGGCTCTACATCTTCGGATTATTACAGGAATAATATTTACGATTTAACAAATACGGGAGCAAGTGGGGTATGTTATGGATTTTACATTTATTCCGGAACAACTGTAAATGTGTATAATAATTTTGTAAGTGATTTAAAAACACCTTCGATAAATTCCGAAACACCCATTGCGGGAATATACGCTGTGAACGGAACATCTATTAATCTATTTTATAATACGATTTTCTTAAATTCCTCAAGTTCGGGAACCAATTTCGGCTCTTCCTGCATATATGCGGAAATAGCACCGACAGTAGATATGCGAAATAATATTCTTGTAAATGTCTCCGTTCCGAATGGAACAGGCAAAACAACTGCTTACAAAAGAGCATCTAATACATTAACATCATATTCGAGTTATTCGGACAATAATTGCTATTACGCAGGAAAACCAGATGCATCACACTTAATATTTTACGATGGAACAAATTCCATTCAGACAATTTCAAATTATAGGACACATGTAACACCAAGAGATGCTTCCTCTTTTACTGAATTACCACCATTTAAAAATATTTCGACTGCTCCTTATAATATGCATTTAAATACTACGGATACCACACAATGTGAAAAAGGAGGTATTCCAGTTTCTTCGCCTATTTCCATTACAAAAGATTATGATAACGGTTCTCGAAATGCAAGTTATCCCGATGTCGGGGCAGATGAATATAGCGGTATTCCGGATTTACCAAATATCTCGTATCAAAATTTGATAACTACAATTTCCACCTCGAATCGTAAAACGGTAAACTGGGCAACCATTTCAGATAGAAGCGGTATAAATACAACATCGGGAACCACTCCAAGATTATATTATAAAAAAAGCATTAATGATAATGTATATCTCGATAATACAAGCACTACTAACGGATGGAAATGGGTTGAGACATCAAATTCAACATCGCCGTTCGATTTCACAATAGACTATTCGAAACTATACGGAGGCAGTGCTTCTAACGGTGATGAAATAATGTATTTCGTAGTTGCACAGGATATTTTAGGTGTTCCGAAACTATCATTAAAATCAGGTGAATTCGCCACTCAACCTGTAAGCGTCGATTTGACTTCAAGTGCATTTCCTATCGAAGGAACTATAAATTCGTACAGCATTATGAATACTTCCGCCACACCTTTAGCAGGAGATTATACAGTAAGTTTAAATTTATTTAACTTAATTACAGGTAAAAACCTTGTTCCAAAAGAGTTTATTCGTAAATTACCTAAAGAAGTTGCTAATGATAATACAACAATCGGTGAACCGGATAACGAAGATAATATTTTAAATATAGAATCGGGAAAAAATATTACAAACATCAATACTGAAGTTGAAGAAAAATATTATGCCCTTTCCGAAAATGACGTAGAATACAAGGGACCGACTTATATCGAATTTACGCCTGAAATAAGGAAAAAATTTAATTTACAGGATAATTACGTGGGAAATTACATTAATATTTCTTGTGCAGTTGGTGATTTGAATGCCGTAGGAATTAGTGCTTCGGTAAGATTCCTGTTACTCGATGCAAGTTATGGCGATACAGGGACAC
>JBAZEQ010000216.1:0-3272 GCA_041653855.1 Ignavibacteria bacterium
TTCTAGCTTTTTTATAGTATTCTTCATCTATCTCGATTTCTTTTCCAAGCATTTTAGCAAGTTTCAGTCCCGAAATTCTTCCTCCGAACATTGCGGAGGATGCTTCCGCTATTTCATCCGCATCGCCGGCTTTTACGACCTTAAATCCGTATTGAACTGCTGTGTTATAAAATTCATCTATCGATGAAAGTCCAACTGCAATTAGTAAAGTGTCTACTTCAAATGTTTTTGCGGTTTCGAGCAGGGGATTGAAGTTTTCATCAACTTCTGCAATGGTAACTCTTTCAACTTTTCCGTTTCCTTCTGCAGTTAAAACCGTATGCTTTAAATAAATAGGAACACCCATTCTCTTTATCTTATCGGCATGTACTTTATAACCTGAAATCTCTTTAAGAATTTCTGCAATCCCTACCGCTGTAATTCCTGCTTGAAGTGCATGATATGCGGCTATCAGACCGACATTTCCGCTTCCCACAATAAAAACTCTGCTTGATGCTTTTATAAGGTCACGGTTAACGAGTGTCTGAAACGCTCCTGCTCCGTAAACGCCGGGTAAATCATTTCCGGGGAATATAAGATTTCTTTCCCTTGCTCCTGCTGAAACTACCAATCCTTCGAATTCTACAATCGCATAGTTTTTGTAATCTATATAAAGTCCTACTTTTTTATCTTTATAAACTGCAACAACCGAAGAATTTGTGAATATTTTTATATTTGGATAAGAGCGTATTTCTTTTTCGAGAATCTCAGCAATGTCTATTCCTCTTGTTCCTGCGTAGCAATCTTCTATTGAACCGAAAAATTTATGTGTCTGAAGTAATAATTTCCCTCCAAGTTTTTCCTTATCATCTACAAGTATTATATCAAATCCAAGTTTAGCAAGCTCGATTGCGGCAGTAAGTCCGGAAGGACCTCCCCCGACTACAAGTACCTCGCATTTCATCTCCTTCAATTCGAAATTCTTAAATTCAGCATCATCTTCGGGCAATTTTGGAAGATGAATAAGTGTACGGATATCCATTCCGGTTTTAAGCGGGGTGATACAGGATTTTAAAGGAACACCATCTATTATCAGTGTGCAGTGTGAACATTGCCCGTTTGCACAGAATATTCCCTGTGGTGCATCACCTACCTCGTGAATAGAAAATTCTTTAATATTATTCGCGAAAAGTGCAGATGATACGGGCTCATTTTCATAACCGGACATCTTTTCACCGTTAAAAATAAAATCTACGGATTTTTTATTAAGGTCGGTTTTTAAAATGGGGTGCTTTGTTACTCTTTCCATTCAATGAGCTTTTAACAATTTTATCATATATGCAAAACTTGTAAATATTTATGAGGTGTTCAAGGCAATTTAAAGTCATATTGAATATGAAAATATACACGCTGCATTGAAAATATAACGGGAAAATTGTGCAATATTTTATACAATACGTTACCAAGTTCCGGCTTGGTAACACTAATAGAATTTCTTTGTATAATACTTGACTGTGAAAAAAGCTATTAGAGGAAACATCTATAGGTACAAACAATACCATCTTTAATATTATGGTTTTTATTTATAATTGAAAGAAACATTTAAATATGTTAATTTGTATATGATTTTGCGGGAGTAATTCAGTGGTAGAATGCCAGCTTCCCAAGCTGGACGTCGCGAGTTCGAACCTCGTCTCCCGCTCTTATTCAATTATCAATGTACAATTTTCAAATAGCGTTTTTTTTTAAATCGTTTCTACAATTCCGATGAATAATATTTTCTTTACGGTAGGTCCCACGGAATTATTCCCTGAAGTGAAGCATCTTTTTCTCGAAGCAATCAAAGAAAAGTTGTTTTCTATCTCCCACAGAAGTAAAGAATTTGAAAATATAAATTCGTATACTAATACTGAACTGAGAAAACTACTTTGTATTCCCGAAGAATTTCATATCTTTTATTTAAGCTCTGCCACGGAATGTATGGAAAGAATTATACAAAATCTTGTCGAGAAAAGAAGTTTTCATTTTATAAACGGCTATTTTGCGGGTAGATTTTATAGTATTGCTAAGCAATTGAAAAAAAAACCTTATCAAAAGAAGGCGAATTTAAAAGATGGATTCAAATTTGATAAAATTAAAATTCCGGAAAATACAGAGCTGATATGTTTTACTCAAAATGAAACAAGTACGGGAATGGTAGTCGAGATGGAGAATATTTACAAAGTAAAGAATAATTATCCTGATAAATTAATTACTGTCGATGTTGTTACTTCCGTTCCGTATATAAATATTGATTTTAATAAAATCGATTGTGCTTTTTTTTCGGTTCAAAAAGGATTTGGAATGCCTCCCGGTCTTGGTGTTATGATAATTAAAAAAGATTGTATCGAGAAGACAAGGTTGCTAAAGGAAAAAAAATATAATATCGGTAGTTTTAATAATTTTATTACCCTTGCAGAAAATGCAGATAAATTTCAAACTGCTGTTACACCTAATATTCCCGGAATTTATCTCTTGGGAAAAGTATGCAAATTATTAAATGATAAAGGAATAGACAGGATAAGAGAAGAGACAGATGAAAAAGCTAATATGATTTATGAATATTTTAGTAAGCATAAGTATATCAGACCGTTTATAAGCAGTATACAAAATCGTTCGAATACAACTTTGGTTTTTGATGTCGCTTTTAATTCCAATATTATAGTTGATAAAATGAAAAGGAAGGGATTTGTTATAAGTAGGGGGTACAGGGATTTTAAGGAATCCCAAATAAGGATTGCTAATTTTCCTATGCATAAAATTACAGATGTAAAAAAATTACTTGGTGCATTTAATAATCTATGAGTGATTTATTCGAAATAAAAGATAATATCGAATCTCCACTTGCTGAGAGAATGAGACCTGATTCCCTGGATAGATTTGCTGGGCAAAAACATCTTGTAGGAAAAGGAAAACCTATAAGGTTGATGATAGAAAAGAATGATATTGTTTCTATGATTTTATGGGGACCGCCGGGAGTAGGTAAAACTACACTATCTCTAATAATAGCAAACTCTGTTAAAGCAGATTTTATACAGCTATCAGCGGTCTCTTCTGGAGTTAAAGATGTTAGAGAAGCTATCGAAAAAGCAGAAAAAAATCAAAAATATTATCAAAAGAGAACTATTCTTTTCATAGATGAAATTCATCGCTTTAATAAAGCTCAACAGGACTCCCTTCTCCACAGTGTAGAAAAAGGTTTGCTAATCTTAATTGGTGCGACAACAGAAAATCCTTCATTTGAAGTTATTTCC
>JBAZEQ010000216.1:3282-5035 GCA_041653855.1 Ignavibacteria bacterium
TTGCTTTCAAGATGCAGGGTGTATGTTCTGGAAGAACTGAATAAAAATGATTTTGAACAGATTATAGATAATGCTTTACAAAATGATGAGTTGCTAAAGCAAGAAAAAATTTTCATTCCCGATAGGAATTTTTTAATAAGACTTTCCAATGGTGATGCAAGGAGGCTTTTAAACGGAATAGAACTTTCATTAAAATTATGTATACAAGATAAAGACGGAGTATCGGTTTTAACCAATGAAATTTTAAAAGAGGCATTCCAGACTAATTACATAAAATACGATAAAAATCAGGAAGAGCATTATAATATTATTTCGGCATTCATAAAAAGTATCCGTGGAAGTGACCCCGATGCGGCGGTTTACTGGCTCGCAAGAATGCTAAAAGGTGGGGAAGACCCAAAGTTTATTGCAAGGAGAATGATAATACTTGCATCGGAAGATGTTGGGAATGCAGACCCGTATGCAATTTTGCTTGCAACAAATGTTTTTACGGCAGTTAATTATATTGGAATGCCCGAAGCGAGAATTATACTATCTCAAGCCGCTACTTACCTTGCAAGCTGTCCAAAGAGCAATGCATCTTATATGGCTGTCGAAAATGCTTCGGGTGATGTAAAGGATTTACCTGCCTATGATGTGCCAATGCATTTGAGAAATGCACCTACAAAACTTATGAAGGAACTGGGTTATCACAAAGGCTATAAATATGCTCATTCTTTCGACAATCATTTCGTTGATATGCAGTATTTACCGGATGAATTAAAGAATAAAATATATTATAATCCTGCTGAAATAGGCAAGGAAGGTGATATAAAAAAGCGATTAAAAGAATTGTGGAAAAAGAAACGGAAGGATTTGTAAGTTTTTATTTTATTAATTCATTAATGTAAGAAGGTACTTCCGGCTCACCCCTAAAAAAATCTCCTCTTTTGCCCATAGTCAAAGCCCATCTGTGAAGCCAGGATATACCTGATTTTTTATAGAATTCATCTTTTAATTCCGTATAACAGTCATCTTTCAGAGCTTCATCTATGGAGATGAATTTATAACCTTTCTCACTGTACTTTCTTAGAAGCTCGTCCAAATAATCCGCATTAAGCAAATTTGCGTGTGTCAGTATAATATGCTTAACGTTATAACCTAATAAACTAATCGATTGACTTTCGTAGTAATCCAGAACATCACACATATAGTTAACATAATCTCTTCCGATTATTTTTGCGAGTGAATCATTTTTATTTGCCAAAGCTTTTTCATAAGCCCATGAAAAAATATAATCCGAATTATCGATAGTTACAGGGGCAACTGTATATCCTAAAGAATCAAGAAAATATTGAAGTGAATCGGCTTTTTCTTTTGTGTCTCCCCTGTGTAATAAGGGATGGCGAAAGTATTTTTGTTTCGGTTTATTTTGAGAGCGGATATATTTTAAATAAAGCTCGCCGTCGAGTATATCTTCTTTAAATTCACTAAGAAAAATTTTATTGTAATCTTTGTGCGAAAAAGTATGATTTGCCAATATCATTCCGGACTCAAGCCATTGGTTTAAAATGTTAATTTTGTTTGTATCGAGTTCATCGTTTACAATTAATTTCCCTGAATTAACAGAACCAAGAGCAATAACATTATACTTTTTAAATTCGGCTAATAGTTTTTCAGTAATGTATTGTCCGGTCTTTATATCTTTGAAAACTTTTGTGATATATGGTAAGTCATCAACCGTAATGCATATTACTTTTTTAATATCCTGAGA
>JBAZEQ010000217.1:0-3841 GCA_041653855.1 Ignavibacteria bacterium
TTCAGGACAGCTATTCTGATTCATCTGATAGTAACAAATATTACATTGTAGATGGAGACAAGTCAATTGGAATAGTCCTATTTTTTAGTATGCATCTTCGAGACGGTGCTATTGTAGTATTTGAGGATGATAATGGACATACCCAAGTAATTGACACTTTTAGAAAAGCCAAAGAATATAGGAATTGCTACTTGGCCAAAGTAACTGAAGATTATAGGGCTATTATCAATATTCATAAAGAGTTCGAGAAAAATTTCTATGGGCAGTATTATGAAATTCACAAACTAAGAAAACTACTAGAGGAGAAGTCAAAGTGAGCACTAGAACCCATATAGAAATTTTGATTTCGAGACTTGAAGAACTCTCAAAAATCAGAAGCTATACACGATTCAAGAAAGAAGCCAATAGCATCTTAAATGAATTTGGTTGGTCATATCATGATGGTGGCGCATTTACTAATGTATACACCAAACCTAGAATTAATTATGTAGTTAAGATTACTTGCAGTTGCAATTACCCATTCCATCCAATCGAAGATTACAAAGAAGGCTATTTGAAGCCTATCTATATGAGCAAAAATAGATTCCTCGCTATTCAGGATAAGGTGATTACTTTTAGTGATTATTATGACGAATGCACTAAACCATTTCATAAAGCGCAAAGAGAATATGATAGTATTAATAAAAAGGCAATTAGGGCAAGAAAATTACTCGCAACTGCTAAGAAAAAGTACTTTGAAGATATGAAAGTAGTAAGATACTCAAATATTAAGCGTCACCGTAAAATACCTGATTTACGAGATGCTAATATAGGCTTGCATAACGGCATTCCTCTCATGATAGATCTAAATCAACATGCTGATAGGACATATGATAGATGAACGGCAAATTCATAAAAAATCCATATGGATCATATTCAGGTAATGGAAGATTCTTTGAATCTTCATGTGTTCCGCATATAGATAATCAGAAAATTCAAGAACCTGATCCTGCACCTACTCTACTACCAACTCAAAATAGCCCGTTTAATGCGCATGGGCAAGTAATCATAAATGGCATTAGATATGAAGAATCTATTGTGCGTAAATGGGCATCCCTCTTAGATGAAGATGAATTCTATATTGACGCAACACCAAGAAAAACTAAGTTAATTAGACCACCCCTAAAACTAAATATTCCGTATAAGTAATTGAAGGGGGTCTTATGTTGAATAATGGGGACTTGGAAGCTAAATTAACCCGATATGCTCACCTACTATTCTCATGTGCCAATAAGCACGAAGAGAAAGCATCAACATGGCTCAATATAGCGTTGATGACAACAATGATAACTGCAATTTCATTTTTCTACTTCTCAATTAATATAAATTGGCTATTTCTAGTAACTCCAGTAATTGCATTTTTCTGCATCAAGTCTATATTTAATAGGAGCATGTCAAATAAACTATTTGATATGCTTAGATCAGCACATTCTATAAAAAGTGGAGAAACTGTAGATGCTATGTTTGACTATGTGAATTCAAGATACAATCAACAGTAAATAAATATCTGGCAGAGGTGCCTATAATGAGTAACATGGAAAATACATATGTCGAGAATTCTAATGTAGAACTACAATACCCATATGCAGCTAAAGATACAAATCAGAAACTATATCTTGTATTAGGCCCTCAGACAATGACTCCTGCAAATGTATTAAGAATCGATTCGACTGCAATTGTCCCTTTACTATATACATCAACTCAAATAAATCTACTGACTCTTGTTCCAGAGGGAGTCACAATTACTATGAAGGTAAATCCTCAGTTCGAGGAACCACCCGTAACCCCTTAAAATAATAGTTGACACTAAGATAAGTTTACAGTATCTTATCCTAGAATAGGAGGCTGTATGAATCTTCATCCGTTTCGACACTATATTTTCTACGCCAAGTGCCACTATAAACAGACTGAACTTTTTAGTGATCTCAAGTCAATTCAGTGTGATTATGTCGGATGTAATTTGTCGGCTCACATCACAATTGAAGACATTGTTCGAGTTACAAGTCGAGCCGTACATAGTGTAAGAGGAAATCTCTCGGTCGAAGAGTATGCAGGATTCCTCCTCGATTATGGAAAGGTGTATAAGGGCGGATTCACCTTTGAATACGCTTCACTCCAAGAATCCATCATCCTCGCAAATCTTGGGATTCTGAGACATCTCACTGTAGATGAAATTGCCAGCAGGAACAACGAATGTCTCGGAGAACCTGATTTCACAATTCTACCAAAAGGATATTAATGAATATCCTTTCAATCTTCATACAGAAATTGAGGTTTCTCGTGGCTGAAATCCAGATCAATGGTAATTCCTTTTCGGGAAATAACATCATTGTCAATAACGGACGAGTCATTATCGACGGAAAGGATGTCACTCCTGACCAGAAGGTTATTGACATTCAGGTTCACGGCGATTTGAATTCTCTGAAGGTTGACAATTGCAATACGTGTACTGTTAACGGAGATGTACATGGCGATGTCTCCAGTATGTCAGGAGATATTGACGTTCAGGGATCTGCCCACAATGTCAAATCCATGTCCGGAGATATTGATATTGGTGGATCTATCACTGGAAATGCCAGCACGATGTCTGGCGACATCAAGCATCGCTAATATGCAAAATGATTCCGCACATGTAATTCTGCTCAATATGCTTGAATGCATTGGAATTGACAATCGTAGGCATTTTTGTGTTTCTCATGAAGATACTACTTTGTGTGGAGTTAAGGTAAAAAGTAAGAAAGATCGCATGACCGGATACCATGATGATCATTTCCATTACAATTGCTACAAATGCGATGCGAAGCTCGATGAATTGGCTGATGCTGAAGATATTGAACTAAGGAGTACAAAAAATGTTTGACACTCACAAGTCATATAACGAGAAAAAGGATCATATCTGCTTGTTTGAGTGCATCTATTCAGATGGTGTTGAAACGAGAGAAGGAAAGACGCCCGAATACGTTGTCAAAGGCGCACACGAACCTAATTCGTCAATGTATGCTGATCGCATGAATCAGTTGGATCATGAGAAATACAATCAATCCAAGATCAAGATTTTCGGAAACGTCAGTGATTATTTCGAAGGTCAGACTTTGGAGCAAATCGAGAAATTCATTTGTGAGTATCTCGGCAAAGAAGTGGAATTGTATAGCATGATCATCACTGAAAATAGATCTTCAGGTTATCCAATGTATTGCTTCCGATTCTTCGATCCTAACATGGGATAAACATGAAATTACTTGCACTTGCATTAGCCGCATCTTTAATAACTACTTCCAGTTACAATCGATCTGATTGGATTAGTGCCTCTCAGTGGAAAAAGACACGCGAAAAAATTCTCGCAAGAGATCAGATTGATGGTCATTGGGTTTGCAAATACTCAGGAGCAGTGATAGATACCCGCACTAAAGTAGACATTGATCATGTAATTCCCCTGAAATATGCCAATGAACATGGAGGGGATCAATTCTCTCCGGATAAGAAACACAAGTTTGCGAATGACGATTCTAACCTAGTTTCCTCTTCAGCCCACGAAAATCGCTCAAAAGGAGATGATGGACTTTCACAGTATCTCCCCTCTAAGAACACTTGCTGGTATTACAGACATTGGGATTACATGTCCCGGAAGTATGGCATTAAGCTGAAAGGTGCTGACGCTAGTATTCTCGCAAAGGGATTGGATTCCTGCCCTGCTAAATAAAATGTAGACACATGACCTGTATAGTCGCGATCAAGAAAGAAAACTCTATTCTACTTGGCGGAGATTCAGCCGCTAGTGGGAATAACCGAATCGTTCAGCGCA
>JBAZEQ010000217.1:3851-5034 GCA_041653855.1 Ignavibacteria bacterium
TAGTTTCCTCTTCAGCCCACGAAAATCGCTCAAAAGGAGATGATGGACTTTCACAGTATCTCCCCTCTAAGAACACTTGCTGGTATTACAGACATTGGGATTACATGTCTAGGAAGTATGGAATTAAGTTGAGAGGGGCCGACGCGAGCATTCTAGCCAAAGGATTAGCTTCCTGCCCACACTAAATAAAAACATAGACCAATGACCTGTATAGTAGCAATCAAGAAAGAAAATTCCATTCTACTAGGTGGAGATTCTGCCGCCAGTGGGAATAATCGAATCGTTCAGCGCAAGGATAAAAAAGTATTCAAGCGTAGAGGGATAGGTTTTGGATTTGCAGGCTCTTTTAGAATTGGACAGTTGATTAAATACCAACTCAAAATACCTAAAAGGGAAGCTAATATGTATAATGAGGAATATGTATTTAATTGCTTATTGGGGGAAATAATAAAACTCCTAAAAGCAAATAAACTAGTTAAAAAGAATATGATGGAATGTAATCTACTTATTGCGTATGCGGGTCAGGTGTATAAAGTAGATTCTGATTTCCAAATTGAATTGGTGGAAGATAATTATTCTGCAATTGGAGATGGAGAAGATATAGCATTAGGTGCATTATTTGCATTGAAAGACAATGGAATGACTGCAGAGGAAAAGGCTGAAATAGCATTAACCGCTTCTAGTAAGTACTGCACTACTGTTTCCGAGCCTTTCAACTACATCGAAGTTTAGGTTGACTGTATAGAATAATTGACGTATCTTCTAGTACGGAGGTACTCACATGAATCGACTCAGGCTCACATGGAATATTGGGATTGGCTGGGACGAAATCGAATCCGATACCTTTTTCACGGCTCCACATTTCGAGCATCTGGTGAATAAGCTGGCTCTGAGCCTGCATAATCTCGGAAAGGATTAATCATGGGAATCAATGTTAAGCCTGCGTATGATTTGCTGAAAAAGTATTTCGGGGAACAGACCGGAGTACCTTTTTATCCTGATTGGGCTTTGTGTTCATGGAAAGTCAATGATGATTTGTACATTGACCATGTAATCTGGAGACAGACTCTGAGATTGTACGCATTCAACAAGAAATTCAGAATGCATGCAGATTCCAGTCAAACTTCGACACAATCTGTAATCCTTGCAGAAGCTCCAATTGCGCAGGTCAATGAATTCATTG
>JBAZEQ010000218.1:0-4999 GCA_041653855.1 Ignavibacteria bacterium
GAATCCTTAATTCCTGAATGTCTTTTCGGATGTCTGCTGCTAATTTCCTTAAATTGTTTAACTCTTTTCTTAATCTGGTACCTGCCGCATTTTGACTCTTATTATAAAATTTTTCCAGGTCAACTTTCATACCGTCTAAAATTGCTTGCAATTGTGAAAATTTTTCCATTTTTTTCTCCTTGTTGAAGTTTTTGTTAAACGTTTATTATAATATAGCTATTATTTTTGAATTATTTAATGAATTTCAGCAAATTCTTTAAAATTTGAAATTATTGTATATCACTAATTTACCTGAAATTAAATTTTGTAAAAATTATTAAATTTATTTATCATATACAACTAAATTATCTTTTCCCATTAATTTTGCTAAGTACACGACACTTTTTTTTACAATTAAATTCTCTCAAAAATTCAATATTAATATTCGACTCCAGAGGTCGAAGACCCGCCGTGGCGGGAGTCGTATATAATTCTCTTTTTTTGTTACTGATAGTTAACTCTCTCCACGGCGAGTCTACGACCTAATGGAGTTATTTTTATTATATTTTTGATTTTTTAGACTCTTTTAAGAGTCTAATATTTATAATAAAGTAAATTAAAAGAACAGGACTCCTTTAGGAGTCCAATATAATTTATACTTAATCAATCCCAACTATAAATTTGTGTCTTGGATTCATCCTTAAAATAAGAAATAAAAAGTGTCGTGTATTTAGTTAATTTTGATTATTTCTACTGTTAATTCAGATAATTTAATTATATGAATTCTATTTATCTTTTTTAGTTATTTTAAATAACCTAAATTTGTACAAATAAATCTTTTTGTTATGAAAATTCCTGCATATATTAAAAATCTAAAACCTTACGTTCCGGGTAGACCAATCGAAGAAATTCAGAAAGAATACAATTTGGAGAAAATTAATAAATTAGCTTCAAATGAAAATCCTCTCGGACCATCTCCGAAGGCTATAGAAGCTATGTTAGCTGTTACAAGCGGGTTAAACAGGTATCCCGATATAGGAGCAATCGAATTGAGAGAGAAAATCTCTCAAAAATTTAATATAAAAATTGAAAATATTGCTGTTGGTAACGGTAGCGAAGGTATTATGGCAAATATTTTGAGGAGCTTTTTAAGCGATGGTGATGAAATGATTACTTCAAAGGCAACTTTTATTGGATTTCAAGTTCTTGCACGTGGAAGAGCAAATAAATTTATTGAAGTTCCAATGCTCGAAAATGAATATAAATATGATTTACAATCAATTTTGAAACATATTAACGAAAATACTAAAATTATTTATCTTTGCAATCCCAATAATCCTACTGGTACAATTTTTAATAAAAAGGAATTCGATGAATTTGTGAAAAAAGTGCCTGAAAGCGTTTTGATAATTCTCGATGAAGCATATTTTGAATACGCAGAAAGCTTTCCTGAATATCCTGATTCACTTAAATACCGTTTGGATAATGTAATTACATTAAGAACATTTTCGAAAATTTATGGTATTGCAGGCGCAAGGATTGGATACGGATTCGGGAATAGCGAATTGATTGAAACTTTGATGAAAGTAAAACTTCCGTTTGAACCCAGTAATCTTGCACAGTCTGGGGCAATCGGTGCATTGGATGATGTTGAATTTATTAATAAATCGAAAGAACTGAATAAGTCTGGTTACAAATATCTTATAAATGAGTTGGAAAAAATTTCTGAGAAAAAGAATTTTAAAATAATTCCTTCATATGCGAACTTTTTAATGCTCGATTTAGGAACACAGGATAGAGTAAATAATATTAATAACTCTCTTTTAAAAGAAGGTGTAATTATCCGCCCTTTAATTGCATTCGGCTTGCCCCACTGTATCCGCATCACAATGGGACTCGACGAAGAAAATAAAGCGTTTATCGAGTCATTTAAAAAGTATATTTAGTTATAATGAATATAAAACTTCGATTCCGAAGTCTATGAACTTTATTGATTAACAGACGAGGAAATAAAAATTATAGTGGGGAAAGAATATAAAAAAACCACCTGTTATTCCAACTAAAAACATACCGGAATGATAGAACGGGAGGAGAAAAATGAATAACCAGATGCTCACTGCAATAAAACAACTGAACGAATCTAAAACCGACAAAGACAAAACATACTACGAACGACGATACGAATCCCTCGACCGCCAAATCAACTCCGAAGTCTATACGCTTTATAATTTAACTGATGATGAAATTAAAATCATTGAAGATAAAAACGAATAATAAAGAAGCTGAGCGGAGCGGGGTACACCATGGGTCAGCCCGATGATCTGCCGTAACAGGCGAATTGGAAAAATCAAAATCGTGGAGGGGAAATATAATATATGAATAAAATAATCAGATATAAACTAAATATTTTTTTTAATTTAAACGAAAGGTTATTATGAAAAAATTAATTTATTTATTGCTTTTCTTTTGTTTGCTTTCTAATTTAGTGTCTGCTCAGGATTTCTTTTTAAATGAAAGAGGTATAAGGGAATTTGCAATTTCGCCAGATAGTAAGCTTATGGCATACTTGCATAATGATCCGGGCTGGAGTGGATATATTAATTTGTATGATATTGAAAAAAAATCCATCATAAAAAAAATAGATTCTAAGACTATTGATTTTAATAGTACTCTTTCATTTTCTCCCGATTATAAATACCTGGCATGGAATAACTACGGAGCTATAAATATTTATAATTTAACCAGCGGAAAAATTGAATCAATTAAAATAAATTGTAGTAAATTTGCCTTTTCACCTGTAAATAATCTGATTGTTGCCTGTTCTGATGATGGTGCAAGTGGTGCAAATATTAGTCTTATTGATTCAAAATCTTTAATTGTTTTTAAAAACATTAAGATTCCTTGGAATAGTTGGAACGAATCTGTTTCTTATGATGGAAGCTCGGTTACAACTTATGTCGAAGGGAAATTAAATTATTGTTCATTTTTACAAAATCAAAATATTGTAAAAATTAACTTAAGAAACAGTTATGCAGATAGTTATTCTGTATCCAATAATAATAAATATTTCGTTACATTCGGGGATTCAATGACCGTTGGAAGATTCTCAGATTTTACTTTCAACAAATACGGTTTAAATAAGATTGTCAGTAATGTAATGGCAACATGCTTTACTCCACTTGACCAGAATATAATTTATGGAACTTATAATGCTTATAAAGAACCTAATTATCAAATTTATATTTCAGACTTAAGCGGATATGTAATAAATACTTTGGTAAGTCAAGAACCCAGAAAGTTAGTTTTTACACCGAACGGAAAATATCTTGTGTGCCGTGAAGGATTTGGTATTAGATTTTTAGAAGCAAAAAAACTATTACCATACATTGGATTCTACACAAAATATTATGATATGTATTACAAAGATTACCAAAACGATTTAAAAACAGTTTTTGAAAAATCAAAAACAAGAGGCGAATTCGAAACTCAGGAGGAATATGAAGTTAGAATTGCTGATGCATTTACGCTGAAAAAAAGTCTTGACGATAAATACTATGATTTATTTTCGGATTTAGTCAATGGTGATATAGCAAAACAAAATTCTGAATATGACAAACAAAATTCCGAGGTTCAGGATAAGATAAATAATTCTATTGAGCTGGTTGAAACAAAAATAAATTCTATCGGCACATATGTTATTGAAAAAGAACTATTGCCCATTACAATAAACGGAGTAACTGAAAGTATAAAGATAAACAGGGATGAAGCAAAAAGCTTAAAAGAAAATTTTGCCTCCGCAGTAGTCAAAGGTAAAAAAAGATTGAAATATGATTTGAAAAACTATGAATTTTTCGAACTGACTATTATACACCCGGTTTCCTTTACTGAGTATAAATTTGGAAATTGGTAATTTATTTTTTAAATTATTTTCCTCGTTCCGAAGCCCCGGTCGAAGATGCACCTTGACGTGCTTCGGAACGCCGAAAACTACCTTTCACAATTTATGTCCGGTCCCGACACAATTTTAATATTTCTGTGAAAATCATATAAATCTGCTTTTTCAACGTCCAAAGCTCTTACTTTAAAAACTCATTACACTCTACAAACTCTATACACTCTACACACTCTATTCGTCCAAATCACTTCGCTCTTACTCTACACACTCTATTCGTCCAAATCACTTCGCTCTTACTCTACACACTCTATTCGTCCAAATCTCTTCGCTCTTACTCTACACACTCTAATAACTCTATACACTCTATAAACTATTTTCTTTTTCTCTTGACATTAAAATTAATATACCATATCATAATATGGTAATTTATCTGTTCTTTTAAATATTATTCTGTGTAAATCAGTGAAATCTGTGGCGAAATTCTCAAACGATACCGTTGCTCTTGTTAGAAACACACGTTGCTCTGGGAAATGCAAATAAAGTGTTAATAAATTAATTATATAATAACAGGAACAACAAAGAACAACAAAATGCTACACTCAGAAAAGAAAAAACCGGAATTGAAAAATCAGGATTTTATTTGTATATTATTTTAGTACTGTTGCTCTGTCAATTAGGCTTTTATAATAACACATTAAAATTGTATTTTATTTTGGAACAAAATTTTACGTACTTTCTTTTTAGCGCATTAATCATTATGTGCCTTCGAATAATCGATGTATCTCTCGGAACGGTTAGGACTCTTATGACCGTTCAGGGAAGAAAATATATTGCCGGTGGTATCGGTTTTTTTGAAGTTACTATTTGGGTTATTGCTATCAGGCATATTATGCAAAATCTCGATAACATCTGGAATATATTCGGATACTCTACCGGTTTTGCTCTCGGAACTATTATCGGAATAACAATCGAACAAATGCTCGGCTCGGGTTATCTGCAACTATACATTTTTTCGATGAACTATGCCGATGCTATTGCAGATGAACTTAGAAAAAATAAAATCGGAGTTACACTTCTGCCGGGAGAAGGTGGAAGCGGGGGAATTGCAATTCTGATGGTATTAAT
>JBAZEQ010000219.1:0-4959 GCA_041653855.1 Ignavibacteria bacterium
GTCGCAGAGAATATCAAAATGTTTTACATAAATGTTGTCGTTTTATAAAATATTTATTTTTTAATATTGCAGGAATTATATACATAATAGTTGAAAGTAATTTCCGGGACTAATGTATCTCCCAATGTATAATATTTGTTTCCCCGGTTTTTATTGTAATTTATTTAGGACAAACAAAATACGTATAAATCTTTATTAAGTACATCATCCGCTAATTGTTGTATGTACTCTGAACATCTGCAATGTAGTTTGACCTACCGTATGTTCCGATTACTACCTGCTTATCTCTCGGATGAATAACCAAAATTCACAATATAGATTTGAAAATTATATACAAATAATTATACGGATTTTTATATTAAAATGTTTGATATTAAAGAAATTATTTAAATTATTATTAAAAATTGGGTATTTAATTATGAAAAAAAATATCATCATTTTATTTGCAATTGTATTTCTCTGCTCAAATCTAAAGGCACAGAATGAAAATCGTAATAAGGCTGAATTTATTGAATCGAAGAGTGAGTTTTTCGAAGAAATAACAAAGGAAGCTGAAAGATTCAAAACACCTGAAAAGGAAGTTAAAAAAGCTTTCAAGGTTGATTTCACAGGTATGGATTTACCGAAATCATTAGATGAATTCAGATACTTCTGGCATAATCCACCTGTATCTCAGGGACTGACGGGAACATGCTGGGCTTTTTCAACAACTTCTTATTTCGAGACAGAAATAAATCGTATTCATAAAAAAGAAATTAAATTATCTGTACTTTATACGGTCTATTGGGAATATGTAGAAAAAACAAGACGCTTTATAAAAGAAAGAGGAAACTCCGCATTTGAAGAGGGCTCGGAGGCGAATGCCGTAACGCGTATCTGGAAAAAATATGGAGTAATTCCACTGGATTCATATTCGGGTTTATTACCCGGGCAGGTTTTTCACGACCATAGCCGGATGATTGCGGAAATGCAGAGCTATCTAGAATTTGTGAAGAAAAATAATATGTGGAATGAAGAAACAGCAGTTGCTACAATAAAAGATATTATGAATCATTATTTAGGTGAACCTCCGACAAAAGTGAAAGTGGATGGCGATGAATTTACACCAAAAGAATATTTTGAGAAAGTTGTAAATCTGAAACTTGATGATTATATAGATATTGTATCTTATATGCAGGAGCCGTTTTATAAAAAAGTAGAATATAAGGTAACCGATAACTGGTGGCACAGCAAGGATTATTATAATGTTCCCGTAGATGTTTTTATGAGTCTATTAAAAAAAGCTATAAAAAACGGCTATACACTTGCAATAGGTGGAGATGTATCGGAGCCGGGTTATGATTCCCACGTAAAATGTGCTATAATTCCTACGTTCGATATTCCTTCTGATTATATAGATGATTACTCTAGACAATTCCGTTTCACAAACCAAACTACAACCGATGACCATGGTTTGCATCTTGTTGGTTTTATGACTAAAAACGGAAAAGACTGGTTTTTGATAAAAGACTCTGGTGCCGGCTCCAAAAATGTCGAACCAAAAGGATATTATTTTTATAATGAGGATTATGTTAAATTAAAGATTATGGATTTTATGATTCACAAAGATGCAGTAGGAAATCTGCTCGAAAAATTTGAAAAATAAATAATATTTTATGGAAAATTCCAAAGAAATAATTACAGGTGAAGATAAGACACTTTCTTTATTCTGTCATCTTTCAATGGTGATTGGCGGGATTATTTTACCCATAATAATTTGGGCAATAAAAAAAGAACAGTCCAAATTTGTCAGGTTCCATGCATTGCAGTCGATATTCTATCACTTAGCTTATAGCGTGTTACTTGCAATTATAATAGTCGTGTTTGCCCTTTCAATTATATTTGCTGGGGTAGGTGTTCGTTCAATTGAAAGTATGCACAGCAGTTCTGGGATGTCTGCGGCAATTATGATTATTGTATTTGCTTTTACGGTTATTATTGTTTTTGCTTTACTCGGAGGAATAGCATACAGCATCTATATTGCTGTGAAAGCATATCAAGGGGAAAAAACGAAAATTCCTATAATAGGAAAGATTATTTATGATAAGGTTTACGGTGGTAAATAATTTTGCTTTTTGTTTAGAGTGTCTCCCAACCGGGGAGACACTCTAAACAGGGGAGACACTCATAAACAAGAAGGAATACATAATCTTTCTTTTTATTTAGAGACTTCTGAAAAACGTTTTATATGATAAAAAGCAAAATAAAATCTTTGTTTTTCTTCTAATTCCTACTTTCGCAGGAATGACATTGACGGTATCTGTAGCTTTTCAGAAGTCTCTATTTAATAAAAACTTTTAATAATAATATATTAAAAATCAAATTATTACATACAAAATACATTATATCTTTATTATACATTAGTAGCTTTTTCTAAAAAAATACTCAAATTTTGTCGTTATTGTACTTTAATATTTTATTATCTTGCTTAAAGAAATGAATTCTGTAAAAATTTCAATATTATTTTTCGTTATATTATTTAATTGTTCGGGAAAAATAAATTCGGAAGTTATCTTATATGAGAATGGGAATAACTTTCTTCAGTATTATTCCAATGAAGATTCTATAAAACGACCTTCCCGTAAAGGTTTCAATCCATTTATACCCATTTCAGTAGGGGTGGCTTCTTTCTTTTATATTTTAAATCCAATAATTCTATACGAAAATAATAAGATTGCTTTAGGTGTTACTAAAGAAATATCGGTTGGATTTGGAGATTTGGGTGAACACAGGCTCGCTTTTGAATACTCATATATTTTCAGACAGAATTTCGACCATCACTTCCGTTTAAGTTATAAATATGATTATTTTTTAACTTCAGGTATAGAGCCGTCTCATATGCTACAGGGTACAGGTGTGTTATCTTTTGGAGCGGGGTATTTTAATGGAATTACTTATCATGGAGTTTTTCCGGAAATTACATACGGATATTCTATAAGAAATCATAAACTTCTGATTTATCCTCATACGAAATTAAGATTTACTTATATATTCGAAAAAGGAAAATCGAATATAACAGATTTTTCTTTTGGCATTATGATTGGTTTTGCAAATCCGTTTATCGAAAAAAATTTCCGAAGGTATTATTAATATATTATGAAAGAAAATATTAAAAAAAAATTCAGTCGGTTTTTAATTGAAGTAACGGATATCTTTTTATTTGCGGGCAAATATTTCAAAGAAGTTTTTAAAAGACCGTTTGAAGTAAGCGAAATCCTTAAACAGTTTTATTACCTTGGGAATAATTCGTTACCTCTTGTCAGCGTTACCGGATTGATAATCGGGCTAACTCTTGCTTTACAATTAAAGCCTACAATGGCAAAATTCGGTGCGGAATCTTTAATTCCCAGCACGCTTGCGATTGCAGTATTCAGGGAAATAGGTCCTGTGATAACGGCACTAATTTGTGCGGGTAAAATGGGCTCGGGTATTGGAGCAGAACTTGGCTCCATGAAAGTTACAGAACAGATTGCCGCAATGGAAGTATCTTCGATTAACCCGTTCAAATATCTTGTTGTAACGCGAATAACAGCGGCTACTCTGATGGTTCCTCTACTTGTGGTGTATGCAAATACGCTATCGCTTGCCGGTGGATTTATTGCGACTAACCTGACAGGGGATATGAGCTTGAGACTTTTCTGGTCGAAAGTATTCGGCTCACTATTTTTCGAAGACATTGTGCCATCCACTATAAAAACTTTCTCTTTCGGTTTTGTTATCGGTTTAATCGGATGTTATAATGGATACAACTGTAGTCGTGGAACGGAAAGCGTTGGTAAAGCGGCGAATAGTTCCGTTGTGATGGCATCTTTTATGGTGATATTCCTCGACCTTATTGCAGTTCAAATTTCAAGTATATTATTTTAATGGAAAAAGAAAATGTAATATCGATAAAACATTTGAAAAAATCTTTTGGGGATTTTACCGTTTTAAACGATGTTAATATGGATATATACCGTGGAGAATCAGTTGTCCTGCTTGGTAAATCAGGAACGGGAAAATCAGTTATACTTCAAAATATAGTCGGTCTTCTAAAGCCTGATGAAGGTGATGTGATTGTACTGAAAAAAAACATTCCTGAACTCGATGAAGATGAATTACTCGAACTCAGGAAAAAAATCGGCTTCTTATTCCAGAGTGGGGCACTCTATGATTCTATGACGGTTAGAGAAAATTTGGAATTTCCGCTACGAAGACATTTTAAAAAACT
Organism: Ignavibacteria bacterium; assembly: GCA_041653855.1. GTDB lineage: Bacteria > Bacteroidota > Ignavibacteria > Tepidaquicellales > Tepidaquicellaceae > FEN-1279. The sequence continues at coordinate 4,250 of JBAZEQ010000219.1, forward strand.
AAACGATAGCGAAGTGAATGAATTAGTAGAAGAGGCTCTCGAAGATGTAAGCCTGCTACCTGCGATTGATAAAATGCCTTCTGAACTTTCCGGTGGGATGAAGAAGCGAGCAGGACTTGCGAGGACTATCATTCTGCAACCTGAAATTATGCTCTACGATGAACCTACAACTGGCTTGGACCCGGCAACTTCACGGGAGATAAGCCAGCTGATACTAAAAATGCAGGAAAAGTTCAAAGTTAGTTCGCTAATTATTACTCATGATATGGATTGCACAAAATTAACTTCGAACAAGATTGCGGTTCTAAAAGAAGGAAAAATTGCTGCCACTGGAAATTATGAGGAGTTATCAAAATTAAATGACCCATTTATAAAATCATTTTTTTTATTTTAATTTTATGAAAAAAGATATTTCAAAAAAAATTCAGGTTGGTGCTTTCATTATAATAGGAGTATTATTTTTAACGATTGTACTTTTTGTTATCAGCAGTAATAGGAATTTATTCTCATCTACGTTCCGGTTAAGCAGTGTGTTTCAAAATGTAAGCGGACTGCAGAAAGGTGGGAGCGTGAATTTTGCTGGTATAAAAGTCGGGATTGTTAGTGAAATTACCATAAAAAGCGGAACGGAAATTATTGTGCTGATGGAAATAGATAATAAAGTAAGGGATTTTATTAAAAAGGATTCAAAAGCGGCAATAGTATCTGAA
>JBAZEQ010000220.1:0-4942 GCA_041653855.1 Ignavibacteria bacterium
TTACCTGCTCGATTCCTTCAACAGTTTTTACGGTAGTATAAGAAGAAAAATTCTGAACTACTCCCTGACTTAATAGTAATACGGAAACCAGTATCGATAATGGAATAAAAATATATAAAGTTGCTCTTACCATATCAACCCAGAAGTTCCCAAGTTTATCGCTAAGTTTATTTACAATACCCCGAATTAATGCAAGTAGTACTGCAATTCCTGTCGCAGCGCTTAAAAAATTCTGAACAGCTAATCCAAGCATCTGAACAGCATAACTCATTGTGTTTTCACCACCATATGCTTGCCAGTTTGTATTAGTCATAAAGCTAACCGCTGTATTAAATGCAAGGTCATAGGGTACATTTGGAAGCCCTTGCGGATTAAGCGGAAGCCATTGCTGTACTATTTGTAAAGTAAACAAAAAAGTAAATCCTACAAAATTAAAGAGAAGAACTGCCCACAAATATTTCTTCCGGTTCATTTCGACTTCCTGGTTCACTCTTATGAATTTGTAAATTAAATTTTCTAGTTTTCCGAGAACCGGAGTAAGAATATTCTTTTTCCCGGTAAATACATTATACATAAATCTTCCAAGTGGCGGTGTTAATGCTGTTAATATTAAAATAAAAAACAATATTTGAATAATATCAAGTGTTTTCATAGTTGATTAAAATTTCTCCGGTTTAAAAATTACATAACACAGATATATCATAATGAAAAATGATATTAAAAGACCGATTAAATAATCTGTTTGCATACTTTTTTATTACAAAATTAAAAACAATAATATAAGCATGATATAAAATGTTGTGTGGAAAGTATAAAAATTTTATAAAGATATAATAATAACTTCTGGTATAAAAATTGTATTATTAATTTAAATAAATTTACGATATTATTATTATATGGATAAGGAAAAGGAAAATCTCAGGCGTTTTTCGGTTATCAAACCAAGATATGTGATTATCTTTGGACTCGTGATTTCTTTAGTAATGATTGTATCTTCTTATATAGAATATAGCGAAAACAAGCACGAAATCTATCATTTGCTCGATGAACACGCCAATTCTATAATTTTTGCGATTGATAAAAGCAGTGCAAATACCATAATTTCTGAAAAAGAAATCGAAAATTTACTGTCCCAACATTTACTCGGAGTTGCAAGAAATATTTATCGTCTCGATAGTGTCTCGTTCCTTTCAAATGAATTACTCGTCAAAATTGCCGAAGAGAATGAAATATTCAGAATAAATGTATTTAATGAAGCAGGTGTGAAGGAATATAGCAATATGGTTCAAGGTACAATGCATTCTCAAGAAAAAGGTAAATACTCACCAAGAGATTTTATTGATTCTGTGTTGAATGGAAAAGTGAAGGAAATGATAATTGGCTTGAAATCTGCCCGGATGGAAAAAGGTACAAGATATGCTGTTGCAGTGTCCCGACCGCAGAATCGTAAAGGAGCAATAGTAGTTAATCTTGATGCAGAAACTTTTTTGGAATTTAAGAAAAAAATCGGGTTTGAAAAAACCATCAGTGATATAGGGAAAAAAAGCGGTATCGAATATATAGTTCTGCAAAATGAAAAAGAGATTATAACTTCGGACAAACAAAGCCTTGAAATGTCAAAATTCAACGATGATGTTTTTCTGCATAATGCGTTCGCACGCGACAGTGTTGCATCGAGGGTGATTAATTTCGGAGATAAAAATGTTTACGAAATTGTAAAATCATTCGTTGTTGAAAACGAGAAAATAGGTTTATTCCGCGTGGGTTTATCTATGGAGGAGATTAATTTACTCGAAAATAAAATGATGTGGCGTGGAGGAATAATTTCTCTTGTTATCATAGTGATATCCGTAATCGTGATTGCAGTTGTTGTATCGAATCAGAATTATAAAATGGTTTCGGAGGAATTTATTAAAATTCAAACATTCACAGGAGAGATTCTGGCAAATATGACTCAAGCCGTAATTACAATAAATAAGGATGATGAAATAGAGATATTCAATAAAAAAGCAGAAGAGATTTTCTTTTTAGATTCAGAAAAAACAGTAGGTAAAAAATATTCAAATGTATTAAGAAATTTTAAGGATATATTTGAAATTATTGATACAAAAAAAGAAGTTAATAACTGTGAAATAATATTAAACATAGAAGGAAAAGAAGGAAGAACATTATCAATTAATTCAACAGTAATCTTTGATGAAGACAACAGGATTTCTGCGTTTACAATAGTTATCGATGATATTACGGAAGCAAGGAATAACGAAAGGCAAATACATCAAAATGAAAAGTTGATTGCAATGGGGGAGCTTGCTTCGGGTGTTGCACATGAAGTTAGAAATCCCCTTAATTCCATAAATATGATTGCACAGAGATTTGAGAAAGAATATTCGGATAAGTTAAAATCCGAGGAATTTGATACTCTTTCTGATGTTTTAAAAAATGAATCATCGAGAGTAAATAATATTGTCGAACAATTTTTAAAGTTTGCAAGACCGCCAAAGCTTAATATTACGGAAGTATCCGCTAAGGATTTTTTGAGTGAAATAAAGTCGATAACGGAAATTAATGCAAATGAAAAAGGAATAATAATTGATTACAATATTGAAAGAGACGGAAATCTTAATATAGATATTGAACAAATGAAACAAGTCTTTATAAATTTAATACAAAATTCGATTGATGCTAACTCTTCGGGTGGTGATATAAATATTGTATTTAAAATAAAAAGCGGGAAAAATATTTTTGAAATATCGGATTCGGGAATTGGAATCCCCAAAGAAAATTTAAATAAGATATTTAACATATATTTCACAACTAAAACAAAAGGAACGGGACTTGGGCTAAGTATTGTCCAGCAGATAATTTCTAGGCATAACGGAAATATATATGCAGAAAGCAATGAAGGGTCGCGAACAAAATTTATTATTGAACTATAAAATATAACAAAATGAGTATAAAACAAAGCATCCTGATAGTCGATGATGAACAATCACAAAGATTAATACTCGCAGGGTATTTAAAGCAAAAGAAATATAATATATACGAAGCTTCTTCGGGATTAGAGGCGTTAAAAATAACGGATAATAATCTGATTGATATTGTATTATCGGATTACAAAATGCCCGAAATGAACGGAATAGAGTTATTAAAAAAAATTAAGGAAAAAAACCCCGAGATAGCAGTAGTTATTATTACGGCATTCGGAACAATCGAGGATGCTGTAAAAGCAATGAAAGAAGGGGCTTTCGATTATCTGACGAAACCGGTTGACCTCGATGAACTTGAATTTATTATTAAAAGAATTTCCGAACGTCAGCAATTAATTTCGGAGAATAAGATTTTAAAGGAACAATTACAGGATAAAAATAAAATATCGGGAATAGTTGCATATTCGGAGAAGATGGAAAATGCATTAAATACTGCATTGAGAGTAGCAGATAGTAAAGCTACGGTTCTATTAAGAGGAGAAAGTGGAACAGGTAAAGAAGTCCTTGCGAAAGCGATTCATTATTCAAGTTCACGAAAAGATAGACCATTTGTAGCAGTCAACTGTGCCGCTCTAAATGAAAATCTACTCGAAAGCGAATTATTCGGGCATGAAAAAGGTGCTTTTACAGGTGCTGATAAACAAAGACGCGGCAGGTTCGAATTAGCAGATGAGGGTACATTATTTCTCGATGAAATTGGAGATTTACCACTTGCTACACAGGTAAAACTTCTTCGTGTTTTACAGGAAGAGCAGTTTGAAAGAGTCGGCGGCTCGCAATCAATAAATGTTGATGTAAGAGTTATTACAGCGACTAATAAAAATATTGATGAGCTGATAAAAGAAGAAAAATTCAGGGAAGATTTATATTACAGAATTAATGTTGTTACGATATCTATTCCCTCTTTACGGGAAAGAAAAGATGATATTGTTCATTTAATAAATCATTTTATCGCAAAGTATTTACACGAAACGAAAAAAGATAAAAGCGAATTTTCAAAGGAAGCGATGGACGTTTTGATGAAGTATAATTATCCCGGGAATATCAGAGAACTCGAAAATATAGTTCATCATTCTATTGTATTATCGAGAGGAGAAATAATATCATCTTCAGATTTACCGGAACAAGTGAAAGGAACCTCTTCCGGTGATGTCGTTTTTGGTGTAAATGAAAATTCTACTTTACCGGAACAGGTCGAAAATCTTGAGAAAATGCTGGTGATAAATGCACTTAAAAGAACGAATAACAATCAATTGCAGGCATCAAAATTACTCGGAATTTCTGAGAGAAATTTAAGGTACAGGCTTGAAAAGTGGGGGATGAAAAACAAAAGTTAGAATTCAGTAGAAATGAAAATAATATTCGTCAATAATGCCGGATTAGTCGTCAATAGTGCCGACACTGTGTATTATCTTATTATGATTTTCATTTAAAGATATTGAAATAATTTGTATTTTTAATAATCTACTCGTGTGTGTTAATTTGTTGTAATTGGAATAAATTTCGTTATATTTTATAAAACTATAAACTAAATTATTTTATGAGAAAGTTATTTTTTATTTTATTTTTTGTTTCTTTCTTATTGTTCGGGAAAAATTCGTTTTCTCAAATTGACTCGTCTGAGATAACGTGGACTGTACCCGAATTAATTAAATTTCACGATGTTATTTATTTAATCTGGCACGAAGCATATCCTAACAAAGATATAAAAGCATTGCAGGGATTTGTTCCTGATATCAAAACATCGATGGAAAATATTAATAATGCAAAACTTCCCGGAATTGTAAGGGAGAAAGAAAACAAATGGAAAGAAGGTTTGGTTGAGTTTAATAACTCTGCTGAAGAATATTACAAAGCAGCGAGCGGAAATGATGAACAGGTATTGCTCGATGCCGCCGAAAAACTACACTCGAAATTCGAAATGATGGTGAGAGTATTAAGACCGGTTTTAAAAG
>JBAZEQ010000221.1:0-4909 GCA_041653855.1 Ignavibacteria bacterium
ATCCATTTATTGTGTTTTATTAATTTTATAACTCATCAATTTGCTTTGTCGTCAAAATCTTTATCCCACGTCTCCGCCGAATATGTCATACGAAAGCTTTGTTTGGAATTTTTTTATATATCAAAATTAACTTTAAATTTCAGTATTTGCAATATACTTTTTACTATGGTTCATAATATTTTTATATCGCTACCCCTCCTCTTTTTCATGGTACACAAAACTTTTGTCTTTTTACTTAAAGTGCAAAATTATTTAAAAAGATAAGTCTAATTTCAAAATATAATTAACCGATTTAAGTGGATGACCCGCAAGCGGGTACCCCCGTGTAAAAACATCACGGTATGACAAAAGTGTTGTGTATTCCCCCCTCTTTTTCCTACCCATTTATTAAAAAGTGTTGTGTATTCCTCCCTCTTTTTCCTACCCATTTATTAAATTGAAGTAAGGTTTTAAAATGAATATATTTTATTGATGGTTAAGAAACTTTTGCTGATAATATTATTTGCCTGTAATCTTGCATTTTCGTACGATTTTTCAAAAATCGATTCGATTGTTTACAGCGGTATTTCGAATAAATATTACCCCTGTGCGCAGTTGATAATCGGGTACGGCGATGATATGATTTACGAAAAAAATTACGGGAATCTGACTTATGATGAAAATTCGGAAAAGCTTTCGGGTTATAATTTGTTTGACCTTGCTTCCGTAACAAAAGTTATCGCAACTACATCTGCTATAATGAAATTGTATGAAGACGGCAAACTGGAACTCGATGAATATGTCGGGAAGTATATTCCTGAATTTAATAATAACAGAAAGGAAAAGATTACCGTAAGAAATCTTCTGCTTCACAATTCAGGACTTAAGGCGTGGATTCCATTTTATAAATATTACACGACAAAAGAAGAAGTATTAAATGCAATTTATAATATTACGCTTGAATATAGGCCCGAATCAAAATTTATATACAGCGACCTGAATGCGATATTACTTGGTTTGATTGTGGAAAAAATTTCGAAACAGAGCTTAGATGAGTATTGCACGGATAATATTTTTGAGCCTCTGGGTATGAAAAGTACTTTCTTTAACCCTAAGGAAAATTATATTGAATTCTGCACACCGACTGAAAATGATTCTTACTGGAGGAATAAGAAACTTCAGGGTGAAGTGCACGACGAAGCCGCATATATTTTAGGCGGAGTATCGGGAAATGCAGGTTTGTTTTCGGATGCCCGGGACTTATATACATTTATAAGAATGATGATGAACAGAGGAAAATATTATAATCCACATACTCGAGGATTAAAAGAAGAAAGACTTTTTAGAGAAGAAACCGTAGATTTGTTTACATCAAAACCGGTAAATATATCTTATACAAACTCGCGTGCCCTCGGCTGGGATACTAAACCAGAACCTAATAAGTACAGAACTCAATGCGGTGAATCATTCCCGGAAAACTGTTTTGGACATACGGGTTATACCGGAACCAGTGTATGGTGCGATAAGGAAAATAAGATAATTGTGATTTTCCTTACAAACAGGGTCTATCCTTCGAGAGGAAACGAGGGAATTAAGGAAATCAGACCAGATTTACATAATGCAATTATAACTTTAATAAAAAATAATTAATAAATTTTTAAAAACTTCAAAAATAAATTTTATGAAATTACCTAAATTCAAAAATGAACCGTTGACTGACTTCACTAACAAGAAAAACAAAAAAGCATTTCTTAAAGCTCTCGAAGAAATTCCATTGAGATTTAAAAAAGAATACCCACTTCGTATTGGTGAAGAGAAAATTTTTACAGATGATAAATTAAAATCATATAACCCTTCGAATCCCGAAGAAATAATAGGTACATTCCAGAAAGCAAACGCAGAACTCGCAATGAAAGCGATTGAAATAGCGAACGCCAAATTTTATGAATGGAAAGAAACTCCTGCAAAGAAAAGAGCTGAATACCTGCTAAAAGCCGCAAAGATTATGAGAAAACGTAAGCACTACTTTTCGGCAATGATGGTTTACGAAGAAGGTAAAAACTGGATTGAGGCAGATGCCGATACCGCAGAAGCAATTGACTTTATGGAATTCTATGCGAGGGAAATCTTACGTTATAGCTCCGAACAACCGATTGTAAAAATTCCGGGTGAAAAAAATTATCTTAAATACATTCCGCTTGGCGTAGGCGTTGTTATTCCGCCCTGGAATTTCCCTCTTGCAATTTTAGTAGGAATGTCAACAGCTTCAATAGTATGTGGTAATACAATTATATTAAAACCATCGAGCGACTCCCCCGCCATAGCACAAATGTTCGTTGAATTGATGGATGAAGTTAAATTACCTTCGGGGGTAATAAATTTTGTTACAGGTGGCGGAGGAAGTATAGGTGATGTTCTTGTTCAGCATCATTTAACAAGATACATATCTTTTACGGGTTCGATGGCGGTTGGCTTGAGGATAAACGAACTCGCCGCAAAGAAAGAACCCGCACAAATCTGGATAAAAAGAGTTATTGCTGAAATGGGTGGTAAAGACACTATTATAATAGACAAAGAAATATATGATTTCGAAGATGCCGTAAACGGTGTGATTACAGCGTCATTCGGATTCCAGGGTCAGAAATGCTCTGCATGCTCGAGAGTAATAGTAGATGGAAGTATTTATGATAAATTCTGTGACTCACTTGCAGTAAAAGCAAATGCTCTTAGAGTTGATGAAGCTAAATTCCATCCTAATATGGGACCGGTAATTAATACATCATCAAAAGAAAGGATATTACAGTACATAGAAAAAGCAGTCGAAGAAGGCGGAAAAATTATTGCCGGTGGTAAACCATTGGATAAGCCCGGGTATTTCATTTTACCAACCGTAATCAAAGACGTAAAACCAATGGATACAATTTCTCAGGAAGAAATTTTCGGACCCGTACTCGCAGTAATTAAATCCGAAAATTTCGATGAATCATTAATGATAGCAAATAATACTATTTACGGATTAACCGGAGCAGTATATACAAAAAATAAAAAGAAACTCGAAAGAGCCGCAAATGAATTCCACGTCGGGAATCTCTATCTTAACAGAAAATGCACGGGAGCACTCGTTGGTGCGCAGCCATTCGGTGGATTTAATATGAGTGGTACAGATTCAAAAGCCGGTGGAAGAGATTACCTCGGACTCTTTATGCAAGCTAAGACCGTAGTTAAAAAATTATAAATAAATGGTATATGAATACTTTTAAATTTGTAATTGCGCTTTTTGTACTTATAGGAATACTAAGTTGCAGTAAAGTATCCGAAAAAGTGGAACAAAAAGTAAACGAAAAAATTGATAAAACTATCGATGAGAATCTTAAAAAAATAGATTCCACTCTGAACAAAACTGACATTGATTCTCTCAAGAAAATGATGAAGTCAATTGATTCGACTATGAATAAAAAAATGAATAAATCGGATAAAAAATAATTTTAAAAAATAAAATATATTTTATATATGAAAATTCATGAATTTCAGGCAAAGTCAATTCTGAAAAAATTCGGTGTTAGCATTCAGGATGGTGTTCCTATCACTTCCATAGATGAATTTGATAATGCCATAAATGTTTTAAGAGCAAATGGAGCTACACAATTTGTAGTAAAATCACAGATACACGCCGGTGGAAGAGGTAAAGGAATTGTTTATAATAAATTCAATCGTGACGAAGTAATCGTTGAAGGCGGAGTAAAGTTTTTCGGCAATAACGTAGATAAAGCAAAAGATTACGCTTCGAAAATACTTGGTAATACACTTGTTACCCACCAGTCGGGAAAAGAAGGTAAAGAAATTAAAACTCTGTTTATAGCAGAAGGACTTGATTACAAAAAGGAGCTTTACCTTGGAATTCTTCTCGACAGGCAAAACTCTAAAAACGTTATTATGGCATCTACAGAAGGCGGAGTTGAAATAGAAAAAGTAGCTACGGAAACACCTGAAAAGATTATTAAAGTCTGGGTTGAACCATCAATCGGAATACAATCTTATCAGGCTCGTGAACTCGCTGTAGGCTTGGAGCTTCAAGGAAATGCGTATAAGGATTTTCTTAAGTTTATTATAAAACTTTACAAAGCATATGAAAGTATCGATGCATCACTCTTAGAAATTAATCCGCTTATCATCACAAATGATGACAGGATTCTTGCTCTCGATGCTAAAATTAATCTTGATGATAATGCAATCGAAAAATATCCGGAACACTTTGCTATGAGAGATTTAAACGAAGAAGACCCGCTTGAAATAGAAGCCTCGAAATCGAACCTGAATTACATCAAGCTAGATGGAAACGTAGGATGTATGGTAAATGGTGCCGGGCTTGCAATGGCTACAATGGATTTAATTAAACTTGCAGGAGGTGAGCCTGCAAACTTCCTCGATGTCGGAGGATCTGCATCAGCCGAAACAGTTGAGAACGGTTTTAAAATTATTCTTTCCGATAAAAATGTAAAAGCGATTTTGATAAACATTTTCGGTGGAATTGTACGTTGTGACAGGGTTGCTACAGGTGTTGTACAGGCATCGAGAAATCTTAATATTCCCGTTCCCGTGGTGGTAAGACTCCAGGGAACAAATGCCGAAGAAGCTAAAAAGATTCTCGATGATTCGGGATTGAATTTAATATCTGCAACAACGCTCGAAGATGCCGCTCATAAAGTTACACAGGCAATTTCTGCAAATTGAGATTTGAATTTTATTTAGTTAAATTGGTTTTAATTATATATCACGGTTTTTAGCCGTGATACTTTTTTGTATTATTTTTTATGTAAATTAAAAAAATAAATTATGTCTTACGCAAATATAACTTTGGATTATTCTTTTACCTATGATGATATATCGATTCTTCCAAACCAGATTTCCGAACTTAAACATCGTTCGGACT
>JBAZEQ010000222.1:0-4900 GCA_041653855.1 Ignavibacteria bacterium
TATCGGTTCAATTTCAAGGTTACTTAACTTCTTCTGTGCATCTTTTACGGAGTCAATGTTTAAAACTTTTCCAAACAGTAAGCTTCTGTATATACTTAGCCCCTTTTCTTCATATATATTTAGAGCATTTGTCTTTTTTTCTCCAGAAAGTTTTTCGGTCAAAATATCGAAAGCACCTAATATATAAAAATCTGTTTTTCCTTTTATCTTAAGCTTTAATATATTTAATTTATTTGACGAATTAAAAGGAAGCTCTTCTATGCACTCTGCTTTTTTGTATGGCTCAAAATCATCCAGTGCCATTATAGTGGCATTTTTATCGCTTGAATTGAAAGCGTAACTTCCAAGTAAAAGTTTTACTTCCTCATCGGGTATTGCATCACTTAAATTCGTGAACGAATGTATCCTTAGTTTATTTTCCGTAAGTGTTCCCGTCTTATCCATACAAACAACCTGCACGTTCGAAAATGATTCTATCGCATTAAGTTTCTGGACTACAGCTCCGATTTTACTTATTCTGTAAATACCGACAGCATAAGTTACCGATGCCATTAATACAAGCCCTTGCGGGACGAGCGAAATCAGAATTGTTGCAATTTTTCTGATAAAATCTACAAATTCTATATTAGGATTGGAATGCCATGCAATAATTTCTATTCCTGTTAATAATAATGCAAAACCGAATAATATTTTTAATATGAGATTTATCTTTTTTTGTAGGGGTGATATGGATAAGTTCATTTTTTTTGCGAGAGCTGTAACGGTATTTGCATAACTTTTATCTCCCACTTTTTCTGCACGATATACACCATTACCCGATACACAAAAACTGCCTGATAAAACGGAATCTCCTTCAAGTTTTTCTACTGGTACGGATTCACCTGTGAGTAAAGATTCATCGATTTCCAGTATCTTTTCTTTTACAACTTTTCCGTCAACTACAATTTGGTCTCCTCTGTTAATCTGGATTAAATCATCAACCACTATGTCGGCTACATCGATTTGAAATACCTGACCTCCCCTGATAACGTTAATCCTTTTTTTTAATAACAGGTTTACTTTATCGAGTGCTCTTTTTGATTTTATTTCCTGGTAAATGGCAATGAATGTATTTGTGAAAGCAATTGTTAAAATACCAATTGAATCTAAAAGCAGCCTTTCATCTTTATTGCTGAAATAAAAAAATAATACAAACGCAATTATACCAAAAATTATGTAATTAAAGAGTGAAAAGATATTAGTAACAAAAATCTCTTTTATCGTCTTTGTCCTTGGTTTTGATGAATAGTTGCTTAATCCTTTATTAAGTCTCTCTTTTACTTCCGCGGATGTAAGTCCTGTTAATTCCAATAGAGTATTTTATATATTACTACATGCTATTACAAATTCCCTGAATAAAGGTTGAGGATTAATTAATCTTGATTTAAATTCAGGATGAAATTGACTCGCAATAAAAAACGGATGCACTTTTTGAGGTAATTCAATTATTTCTACAAGTGAACTGTCTGGTGATAATCCCGATAGAACTAACCCGTTATCGGTTAAAATCCTTCTGAAACTATTATTTACTTCGTATCTGTGTCTGTGCCTTTCATTAATAAATTCTTTTTTGTAACATTTATATGCTAACGAATTTTTCTCGATTATGCAGGGATAAGAACCAAGCCTCATCGAAGCACCTTTTAATACTACCGATTTCTGATATTCCATAATGTCGATTACATTATATCTTGAATTCTTGAATTCGGTAGAATTTGCATTTCTTAATCCGCATACATTCCTTGCGAAATCTATCACCGCACATTGAAGCCCAAGACAAATACCGAGAAATGGCAGTTTATTTTCTCTTACAAATCTGGTTGCAGAAATTTTTCCCTCGATTCCTCGTTCACCAAAACCCGGACATACCAGTATTCCTTTTATGTCTTTTAATATTTCTTTTGTTTTCTTGGGATTTTTTTCGATTTCTTCTGCATCTATCCATTTTAATTTTACGCTTACTTCATTGTATGCTCCTGCGTGAATGAATGATTCCATTATGCTTTTGTAAGCATCCGGTACAAGGTTGTATTTTCCGCAGATTCCAATGACTACTTCCTTTTTCGGGAATAAAATTTTATTAACTGCTTTTTTCCAGTTAGTTATATTTGGTTTACCGCATTTCAGGTTGAGCTTCTTTAATATTATATCATCGAATTTTTCATTATGCAGGTTTATTGGTACGCTGTATATTGATTTTGCGTCTAATGCCTGCATAACCGAATCTGTTTCCACATTACAGAATAGTCCAATCTTAGCTTTCATTTCTTTGGAAAGAGATTTTTCGCTTCTGCAAAGCAAAATATCAGGTTGAATTCCGATTTCCAGTAATGTTTTTACCGAATGTTGTGTTGGCTTTGTTTTCAATTCTCCTGCGGCTTTTATAAAAGGTACAAGTGTTAAATGGATACAGATAGAATTAATCTTGCCGACTTCGTGCATAAACTGCCTCATCGCTTCGAGGAAAGGTAATGATTCAATATCACCAACCGTTCCTCCGATTTCGGTTATAATTACGTCATACTTGTTATTTTTCGCCAGCAAGGTCATTCGCCTTTTTATCTCATCTGTAATATGAGGAATTACCTGTACAGTTGCACCGAGATAGTCGCCCCGCCTTTCTTTTGTAATTACTTCATTATATACCTGTCCGGTTGTAAGGTTATTTGCCCTTGACATATTTTCATCGAGAAATCTTTCGTAATGCCCGAGGTCGAGGTCTGTTTCAGCACCATCCTCGGTAACGAATACTTCTCCGTGTTGAATAGGGGACATCGTTCCCGGGTCAACATTTATATATGGGTCTAATTTTTGAATCGTAACACTTAATCCTCTTGATTTTAGCAGGAGTCCTAACGAAGCAGATGTTATGCCTTTACCTAATGAGGAAACAACACCGCCTGTTAAAAATATGAATTTTGTCTGTTTCAATTTGTATGAAATTATATTTATGTAATTTATTTTATTTTTGCAAATAATTTGGAGTTATAAAATTTATCTCCTTTTTTATGACTCTTTCTTAGGTATCCTTCATATTCATATCCGCATTTTTCAAGAACCTTTTCAGATGAAATATTCCCGTCAAATACATACGCCTGAATCCGGTCAATCTTTAATTCATTCAAAGCTAAATCCGTTATTTCTTTTAGAGCTTCGGTTGCATAACCTTTTCCCCAATGCTTTTCTGCAATCCAGTAACCTACATCGAAGCAATGTTCCGTCTTTTTATGTAAACCTATCCCGCCAATTAATTCACCATTAAGCTCTATTGCAAATAAAAAATTATCCTTTTTTTCATCACTTTCCTTGCAAAATTCCAGCCATTTTTTCGCATCCTCTATTGTATAAGTATCGACCGGTAAAAATATCCATCTAGAAATATTCTCATTGTTCAAATGCTTTAATAAACCACCGATGTGATTTTCCGAATATTTAACAAGCTTAAGCATCGGGCAAAAATTATCCTTTATAATCTTTATATTTTTTGTAATCTTCCTTCGTATCTATAGAGAATGAATCTTTCGCGGTTAATAATACTTTTATTTTTTCACCATTTTCGAGAATTCTTAACTGTTCGAGCTTTTCGGACTTTTCTAATTTTGTTTGTTTCATATTCATATATTTTTTCAGGAAACTGACCCGATAAACATATAACCCAATGTGTTTATAATAATCCGTCTTAATATTATCTCTGTCAAAAGGAATAGTCGAGCGTGAAAAATATAAAGCATTCCCGTTTTTATCAAAAACAACTTTCACTTTATTTGAATCCGTAATCTCACTTTTGTTTCTAATCTTAATTGCAAGTGTTGATACATTTAATTCTTTGCTTTTGATAAACGGCTCTATAGCTCTATCTATATTCTTATAATCTATAAACGGTTCATCTCCCTGAATATTAACAACAATATCAGCTTTTATTTTTTTTATAACTTCGCAAATTCTATCCGTACCTGATTTATGTTTAGACGAAGTCATCATCACATTCCCGCCAAATTTTTTCACACAATCATAAATCCTTTTATCATCTGTTGCAACTATAACTTTATTTAAATATTTCGATTTACTTACATTCTCATAAACCCACTGAATCATCGGTTTCCCGGAAATATTCAGTAAGGGTTTCCCTGGAAGCCGTGTCGATTTATATCTTGCGGGAATTATACCAATAATAATATTTTTATTTGTATTTCTCGTAATTTTTTGTGATTAAATCTCTTATATCATTTAAAAAATTCTTGTCATCTCTATAATCTATGGGCTTTTCAAAAATTATTTTCACTTCACCACTTTTAATTGTATAACTTTTTTTTGGTAAAATTTTATCCGAACCGATTATTGTTACAGGTACTATTTTTACTTTTGCTTCTTCCGCAAGTAAAAAAGCACCTCTCTTAAAATTACCAATATTCCCGTCCGGGCTTCTTGTGCCTTCGGGAAAAATTATAAATGACAATCCTTTATTTTTAATTATTGAAGCGGCTTTTTTAATCGCTTCAAATCCGCTTCGTGCATTACTTCTGTCAACCGCTACATAACCTCCAAAATATACAGCCCACCCAAAAAACGGAACATATGAAATTGACTTCTTGTATATGAATCTTATATTGTTTGGAATTGCACTTGTTATAACCGGTATATCAAAATAACTTAAATGATTTGAAACAAAAATGTATTTCTCTTTTCCATTTATATGCTCTGACCCCTCGATTTTCAGTTTCACACCTGCTATTATAAGCATTGCTTTTGCTAATGTATTTGAACCTATATGTGAAACGTACCCTTTGATATTCAAAGGCATAAATATTACTGTTAAAGCGGAAATAATTGTTCCGCTTATTAATATTAGCAGGGCTTTAAT
>JBAZEQ010000223.1:0-4882 GCA_041653855.1 Ignavibacteria bacterium
CGTATCGGATTTATTGAAAGGCAAAACAAGGATACATTTATCATCTGTTTTTATTTTATCTGTGAATGTTTTATCGTTTATATTACTTACAACAATTATTTTTTCGGAATTTATTGTTGTATAAGAATATTCTTCCTGACAGAAAATAGGTAAAGTGTTTTCTTTATTCTTCAATTCTCTCCATACAGGAGGATTATAAATTATTTTTAAAGTCCCGGGTAATTTAATTTCCACAAGTTTATTACCTGCGTATATATAATCCGGTGCAGTATCGCTGATGTTCCATTTATCAAGTGATTCACTGTAAAAATAGCCAACTTCTTTTAATGTATCATAATTTATTTTATCGAGAGAAATAATTACTACAGGTACATTTTTTCCGCCAATTTTATCGACTACATTTGTTTTAATATCTTCAGTAGTAATATGTAATTTTGAAAAATCCGTTTCAGATGATTTTTCTTTTTGTAAGTTTTCAATTTTTTCTACGAGGATTTTACAAACAGGAATTTCAAATTCCGGTTCTTCGGTGAGCGAGACTCTTATCGTATCTCCTATTCCTTCTTCGAGCAATGTTCCAATACCCATTGCCGATTTTATTCTTCCGTCTTCTCCGTCACCTGCTTCCGTTACTCCGAGATGAAGAGGGTAATTCATATTTTCTTCAAGCATTTTTTTCAAAAGAAGGCGATATGCTTCTATGATTACCTGTGGATTGCTGGATTTCATCGAGAGAACAATATCATTATAATTTTCATTCTTGCATATTCTTACGAATTCAAGTGCGGATTCCACCATACCAAGCGGATTGTCTCCGTACCGGCTCATAATTCTATCCGAGAGAGAACCATGGTTTGTCCCTATTCTCATTGCAGTTCCGTACTCTTTGCAGATTTTAATTAGAGGTAAAAGTTTTTCTCTTATTTTATCTATTTCCTGCTGATATTGTGAGTCGGAATATTCAATAGTATTAAACTTTTTTTTATCAACATAATTTCCGGGATTGATGCGGACTTTTTCTACTATTTTTGCGGCAACTTCTGCGGCATTTGGGGTGAAATGAATATCAGCTATTAAAGGTGTATTGAAACCGGCTGTTCTTAATCCATTCTTAATATTTTCGAGGTTTTTTGCTTCGTTAATGCTTGGTGCTGTAATTCTGACGTAATCCGCTCCTGCTTCAATGATTCTTATGCACTGCTTAACTGTCGAGGTAGTATCCATCGTATCCGTAGTGGTCATAGATTGTATCCTGATGGGATAATCACCACCAAGAGGGGTGTTGCCAATGTTTACTACGCATGTTTTAAATCTTATCATTTAAATGGGAAATTACTTATCGAAGTTTTTTGCTCTCTTCGAATAATATTCTTTTTTCTTCATCGGTTAAACTCTGGTAACCGCTTTTGCTGAGTTTATCGAGTACGGTATCGATTTTATCCTGAATATCTTTTTGTCTCTCATCGATTTCATTCTTGAAATCTTTCTGCTCTATGTCTTTGTAATTTGCAGTATAAACTTTTTGCTGAGGCTCCGTATAAGGAGGTCTATACTGAGTATTCTGATTATTAAAATTATCTGAAGAGCTTGATTTAAAACTATCGAAAAGTTTAAGCTTATTTTTCGTTGTTATTAGAAGATAAATGATACCAACAACAGCACCTCCAAGATGTGCTACGTGTGCAATTCCGCTTTCGGATTGCGATGCAACTGCAAATATTTCAAGAGCCATATATAAAATAACGAGATATTTTGCTTTTATAGGAATCAGGAAATAAATATAAATATGCCTGTTTGGGAATAAGTATCCGAATGCAACAAGTATTCCGTATACCGAACCGGAAGCTCCAATAGTAGGTCCAACTGTGGTGAATAATGGAGCAATTAGCAAATTCGCAATTGCCGCTCCAAGTCCGCAAATTGTATAATAAATTAAAAACTTTTTTGAACCCCAGAGGTTCTCAAGTTCCAACCCGAACATCCATAACGCAAACATATTAAAAAACAGGTGTGTGAAATCACCATGCATAAACATATAAGTAATAAGCTGCCACGGGAGAAAGGGACCGCTTATTATTGATTTCATACTTGCATCTTGAAAAATTGGTTGCAGTGCAAAAAGTCTGAAAAATCCCACACCAAGATTTGTATCCCCAAATCTTAAACTATTGAGAAAAAAATGTTGTAATAAAAAAACGACTACGTTACTTATAAGTAAATATTTTATTACAGGTGGAAAGATACTAAATCCGCCGAAAAATCCGGGTCTTCTGTTATAGTTATTCAAGCTGCTCCTAATTTCCTTTTAAATTTGTATGTAAATTAAATGCACAATTATAATCTTCTATTGTATCGATTTCCATGCACTCATAATCTGAAACATCTATACAATATAAACTGTTCCTTAAGTCCTTTTTATCTATGATTTCCTGAAAAGATGCTTCGTAAAACTCGTTTACATTATTTTCATTAATTATTTTTCTGTCCAAAATATCGAATAAATCTTTCAAATAGTATTTCGAAAATTTTTCTATTCCTATCGATTCTCCAATTGATTCTTTGATACTTATTTCTTTGCCTATATGTAAAATTTTATTTTGTTCGTCTACTATAACTTTTATCTGCTCGGCATCAAGTTTTCCTGTTACATTTACTGCGAGGCAGTTTTCACGGTTTGAATTTATCAGTTTAGTTATAATTTCTTTATCAAATAAAATATCGCTGTCGAGTAGTAACATATCCCCTTTTAAATATTCCTTGGTCATCCATAATGAATATGAGTTATTATTATTCTCATAATCGGGATTGGTTAATATGATTTTATTTATATCGGGAAAATTCTCACTTAAATAATCTTTAATCATATTCTCTTTATATCCAAGAACAAATATGAAATCGTTTATGCCACTATTTACAATATTTTCGATTGTCTTATGAAGTAAATTATTATTCCCAATACTTAATAAACATTTCGGAGTATTATTGGTTAAGGGTCTCAGTCTTTTTGCAATTCCTGCCGCAAGTATAACAGCCTGCATATAATGTTAATTTCCTTATTTTTAGAGTTTATGCTAGTTTTTTAATTACGCTTTTCTGAATTATTAGTAAAACAAGGAAAATAATATTTCCTAAAATAATCGTTAGTAAAAGATAAATATCCAACCTATTTATAAAGCAGAAAATAATAGTAAGAGTCAAGTGCGTTGTCGAGCCTATCCAGCTCCATAATCTTAGCAATGTTTTATTCTTTTCCTTATACACTTCCGGTGTAACATTCAAATTTATATGACTTGTTGAATTTTTCTGAAGATTACAATAAAACAAATACATATTAACGAGAGATTTATCCAATAATTTCCCTTTAATATTTTTCAATCTTTCTTTCTCTTCCGTAAATTCAATTATTTCCCCGTTTACATCGTTAACTTTATCATATACATATTGCAGGTACATATTCCTGTAATAATCGAAAAACATATTCTGCATTACTCTCGAAAAGCCTCCAATTGCCGCTAAACCCCAGGAATAAAGGGGATTACCGGTGATATGGTGGAGAGCAAAACCAATTCCAAAAAATATTGATGCACCGGTTATATAATCAATAAAACCATCAATAATTCTTCCTATTTTTGTCCCGTTTTTCTTTAACCTTGCAAGCTGACCGTCTGCACAATCGAGGATATTAGAAATGAAAATAGAAATTCCCCCGGCAATAATAAATTCATATTTACCAAAATAAAACAAAATCCCCGAACCTAACCCGAAAATCATCGAAATAATTGAGATTTGATTTGGTGTCAAGTTTGTGGGGTAAATAAGCTTTACAAAAAGAAATGATATTGGTCTATAAATTAACAGATCCAAAATTTCTTCAACATCAACACTTTTTAATGATGATTTATATTCGTTGTATAGTGACATAGTAATTATTTACATTTAAGCAAAAAAAGATAAACTAATTAATACTTTTTAATTTATGTTTTTTTACTTTTTTCCTGTGTTCCTTTTTTATTTCTGTTAATGATTTTTTCTTTACTTTTGCAACAAGAAATTCCTGTGAGTTAATAGGCTCTTCACCCACGGGTTTCCTGAAGTATGAGCCGTCGTTTGCAAGTACCCTTGTTTTAATGTTATCTTTCAAATATGTATTAAGGATATCTGCGACTTCCTGTTTTATTTCCTTATCTTCAAACGGATACAAGATTTCAACTCTTCTGTCGAAATTTCTTTCCATAATATCGGCACTTCCCGTATAAATAACGAGGTTACCATTGTTATTAAATAAATATGCCCGGCTGTGTTCCAAAAATCTTCCAACAATACTGTAAACATTAATATTATCACTTAATCCCGGTACATTTGGTTTTAACCTGCATATTCCTCTGACAATTAAATCAATTTTTACTCCCTGTGATGATGCATAATATAATTTCATAATGGTTTTATCATCGACAAGTGAATTCATTTTGAAAAGTATGTAACCGTTTCCAAACTCTTTATGGTAATTTACTTCCTCCTCAATCATTCTGATTAAACCTTTTCTCATCGAAAAGGGAGCGACAAGAAGTCTTTTATATGTAGTAAATTTAGAATAACCCGTTAGATAATTAAACAAGTTTGAAGCATCGGTACAGAAATCTTCATCCGAAGTGAATAAACCAAAATCAGTATATATTTTTGCCGTAATCGGATTATAATTACCTGTGCTTAAATGTAAATATCTTTTCATTGATTTATCTTCTCTTCTGACTATAAGAGCCATTTTGCAGTGTGTTTTCAAACCTGCAATTCCATATACAACGTGAACACCGGCATTCTCAAGTGCTCTCGCCCAGATAATATTATTCTCTTCATCGAATCTGGCTTTAAGTTCAACAATAGC